>JAEEPZ010000247.1 GCA_016285055.1 Prevotella sp. | reverse complement strand
AATTCTTGCAGGATTGCACGATGGAAGAAATGATTGAGCATTGTGCTCAGTTTGTTGGTGCAGTAAACGGACGGAGCAGCGAGAGCCATGCAAGCTCGCTTGCAGATGGCCGAGTCGTGACGGACGAAGGCAAAGCCAGCGAAGGTTTGCCTAATCCGATTACAAAAGAGGAGTATATCGGACAGATGAAGATGTACTTCCCACAACTGAAGCGTTGGCGCAAGGCACTTGCTATCAACGATGATGAGGCAATGAAGGTGAATCCTGCTTTGGCTGGTGTCAAAGGACTCATTGCTCAGATGGCCGATAAGCTCCCCATCGCCTTCATATCATCAGTAGATAACGAAGGCTATCCCTGCACCAAGGCCATGCTGGCACCACGTAAACGTGAAGGCATCAAACCGTTCTTTTTTACCACACACACCTTCTCACTGCGTGTGGCTCACGACAAGGCCAATCCTAGGGCCTGTATCTACTTCTGCGATGCCAAGGGTTTCAAGGGTATGATGCTTCGTGGCACAATGGAAGTTTTGACAGATGCCAAGAGTAAGGAGATGATTTGGCGTAAGGGCGACGAGCAATACTACCCTGAGGGCGTAACCGATCCCAACTACTGCGTGTTGAAGTTCACCGCCACCGATGGTCGCTTCTATAGCGATTTCTATCCACGTAGCTTTGTAATTGAATAACAAAGATATGCAAACAAAAGCACTAGTCGTTATCGACATCCAGAACGACATCACCAAGCACTACCGCGATATTGTTGACAACATCAATGCTGCTATCGACTGGGCTGTATCCAAAGGGATGCACGTTGTCTATATCAAGCACAACAACATCACCGCAGCCACCCGAACCTTCAAGCCAGGTACTCGTGGCGAGGAGTTGGTACCAGAACTGAAGGTTGTTTCAGACAATATCTTTGTGAAGACAAAGAGTAACGCATTGACGAGTGAGGCGTTTTCCACGTTCATTGCAGAAAACGGAATCAAGGAGTTCTATATCGCTGGTGCCGATGCTACCGCATGCGTGAAGTCCACTTGTTTCAACATGCGAAAAGCAGGCTATAAGGTACACGTCTTCTCCGACTGTGTCACCAGCTTTGATCTAAAGAAACTACCAGAGATGCTCGCCTACTACGCCAAGCAAGGTTGCGAAGTGGCTACCTTAGATGATATTAAATAAGAATGCCATTCAATGAACTCAAAGATAGATAGAATAGAAATACAAAGTAAGGCGCTTGGCCAAAAGATGGCAATTACGGTTTATGTGCCTGCCGACTTTACAGACGGCCTGCCAGTATTATATTTCATGCATGGCCGCAGTGGTGACGAAAACATCATCCATGCTCTCGACATTCAAACTGTGGCCGACAAGATGACTGGCGAGGGCCGGATGCGCCCGATGCTGATAGTGTGTCCACGAATGGGGGATGCGTTAGGACTGAATGCATACGAGGGTTATTTCTTCAACGAGGTGATGCCCCTTATTGAGCAACGATATAAAACCTCGACACGCTATATCGGTGGTTGTTCGGCAGGCGGCTATATTGCACTCAATTATGCACTTCGCCATCTAGAGATGTTTGTCCGTGTAGGTGGTCACATGCCTGCCATTGATGAACACTTGGACGATGAAGACCTGCATTACTTCGGTACACGTGATGTTTGGGCAGCCAACAACCCTCTTGTCCTTGCCCGTCAATGTTCGCTGCCCGCAGGAACAGCATTCTATCTGGATGCTGGTGATGAGGACGAGGGTGGCTTCTATCACGGATGCGCCCTGCTCGCCGAAACGCTTAAAGCACGCGGTGTTCAAGTAGATAACCATCTGAACAAAGGACATCACACGGTTCAATACATCAAGGACAATCTTGAGAAATATCTCACGTTTTATTCATTATAAATAATAATTACCTTGTCAACAATATGACCACAGGCTCGCTAACTGTACTGTTTGAAGATCCATTCTGGATTGGACTATTCGAGATGATCGACCAGCAGGGGCTGCGTGCCTGTAAGGTAACATTTGGAGCAGAACCAACTGAAAAGGAAGTAATAGAGTTCGTGGATAAGAACTGGCATCGCCTTCAATTCAGTCAGGCTATTGAAGTTTCTGCCGAATCAGAAAGAGCTAAGGTTAATCCTAAGAGACAACTGCGTGAAGCCAGAAAGCAAATGCAATCACAAGGCATCGGCACTAAGTCGCAACAGGCTCTGAAGCTACAACAGGAACAGAACAAGACAGAACGAAAGCAACGCACAAAGGCTGAACGTGAGGCAGAAAAGCAACGACAGTTCGACCTGCGTCAGGCAAAAAAGAAAGAAAAGCATAGAGGACATTAATGGATTATGAAGAGAGAAATAAACCTTCAAGAGAGTAATCGTGCTGAAGCATTCCATATGTGGATGTCATCACCCATGCCGATGGTGACATTGGTGAAAACGTTGGATGTTAGCCGCTTGGTAAAGGTCAGCAAAAAGAGCGGAATGAAGTTCACCATGCTGATGTGCTGGTGCGTAGGC
>JAEEPZ010000116.1 GCA_016285055.1 Prevotella sp. | reverse complement strand
GTTGCCTTGAAACTGCAGGATTCTCACATGGGTTGAAATCCATAGAAAAGCTATTGTCCCAAATTGTTTTTCTTGTTTTTATTTGTTTTTATTGGTTTTTTCTCAGGCCGCTTCGCGGTATCAACTCACATAATTAGCGACGTAACTATGTCTTTTCCATCCGCACAGCACGAATCTTTACAAACACATGGTTGCGGATCATCGTTTCTTTTTAAACACGAATGACCACAAATGGCCACGAATTTTTCATGAATTATTATTTATGAATCATTCTTGTGTTACTTCGGTTCTTTCAGTCGCTACGCTTAGTGAAAGCGTCAGAGCCGAGCGCACATGCCTTTCACGGATATTTGCGTGGTGTTCAGTCTTCCTTGATGTGAATCGTATTGTTTTCGAGGGAATCGACGATGGCAAGGGACTCTATACGGCTGATGCCCTCTTTCTGCAGCAGCTCGCGGCCATGCAACATTTCCTTCTCGATGATGAAGCCCATGCCCTCGACAGTAGCGCCGGCCTGACGGCAGAGGTCGCAGATGGCCAGGGCGGCATTGCCATAGGCAAGAAAGTCGTCGATGAAGAGCACATGGTCGTCGGCCGTCAGATACTCGCGACTGATCATGAGCTGTGTGTCGCTCTGCTTGGTAAACGAGTGGACGGTGGTGACGTAAGCCTCCTGCATGGTGGACGGCAGCTTCTTCTTGGCAAAGACCACGGGCAGCTCCATCATATAGCCCAGCATGATGGAGGGCGCAATGCCGGAAGCCTCGACGGTAACGATTTTGTTTACTCGCAGGTCGCTGAAACGGCGAATGAACTCCACTGCCACCTGCTTCATCAGGTAGGGATCCATCTGGTGATTGATGAACTTATCGACCTTCAGAATGACGCCCTCAAGGCTACGGCCGTCGGCAAGGATGCGGTCGCACAACACTTTCAATGACATAGCTCTTTCAATAACTATTTGACTCTCTTCTGCCCTTCCTCAATCACGATACCACGTGTTTCCTCCGTAGCGAGTGTGCCGTCAAGGCGGTAGATGCGGGCAGGCTGTGTCTGGACAGTAACCGTGACGGGACGGATGCCGACGGCCTGACCACTCAGACGGGCAAACTCCTCCTGCGCCTTCTTCATCTGCTCGCGGAAGCGGGCACTGTTGTGTATCTTGGCATAGGCAGCGCAGGCGGCCAGGCGGGCGGCATCGACGTCGCTCTGCCAATGGGCTCCCACGATGACGCGACTCTCGCCGTACATGTGGCCGCGAGCCATCAGCGTGTCGGCATTGGCAGGATTGATCTCAGAAAGCAGTAAAGCAGCAGACCAGCCCAGCAGCGTGTGACCCGAGGGATAGGAACCGTTGTGCGACAGCTCTTCCTCAAATTCAGGCGTTAATGAGTGTTCCTGCATACGCATAAACGGACGCTTGCGCATGTAGAATTTCTTCGGCTCGTAGCAGATGCTGTCGCATGTTGAGGTGGCATCGAGCAGCAGCTTGTAGATTTCGGGCGTTCCTTCCTTTGACAGCGGCAGGCCGAAGGGCTCGCTGAACTCCTCGCAGATGCAGTCCACGCCATAGACGGCGTCGCGCTTGGCAATGTCGGCACGCTCCTCATCCTCGCGCATGCTCTTGCCCCACATATAACGCATGATGTCGCGGCTGAACTTATTGCCGACGGTGTCGGGAGGAGCGGGCAGGAACTTGAGCATGTCGGGCATCTCGCTGCGCAGATAGTAGTAGTCGCAGCCCTCGCGCTCCATCTTGTCGGAGGCGCTGGGCACGATGGCCACCCCAGTCTTTTCGGCATACTCAGCCTGTGCCTTCTTCATCTGCTCCTGGAAGTCGGCACTGGTCTGCAGGCGCATGTAGCCGATAGAAGCGCCCAGACGGGCGGCATCGACGTCGCTCTGCCAGTGGGCTCCCACGATGACACGACTCTCGCCGTACATATAGCCGCGTGCCAGGATGGTGTCGGCACGACTGGGAGCTATCTCAGAGAGCAGGAGGGCAGCGGCCCAGCCACAGAACGTATGACCAGAGGGATAGCTTCCTCCACGGGCCACTTCTTCTTCGTCCTCCTCGGCCTGATAGGTCAGGATGTGTTCGTGGAAGCGCACGAAGGGACGGCGGCGGGCGTAGAACTTTTTAGGTTCCACACGCATCTGGTTGACAGTCTCCAGGCTGGTCTCCATGAGTTTCCAAATCTCGGGCGTTTCGGTCTTCGAGATCGTGAGACCGAAAGGCACATTGAACTCGGCCAACAGGTTTTCATACGTCATCACGGCATCCCTGCGGGCAATGGCCGCACGCTCAGGGTCGAGGCGCTGTTCCTTGCCCCACATATATTGCATGACGTCGTAATAGAACTCTGCTCCCACGGTATCGGGGGGAGCGGGCAGGCAGTGGATGAGGCGGGGTAATTCATCATTTGTGAAATAAGGAGTCACCTCCTCCTGCGCCTTCACATTCATTGCCGCCATCATGGCGGCTGCGACCAACATAAGAATCTTCTTCATAGCTATAAATAGAGTTGTATTATTTTATACTGTCCAGCACCTTACGGATTCGCGAAAGGCCCTCTATGAGTCGGCTGCGGGGGCAGGCGATGTTGATGCGGATGTAGCCACGGCCTGTCTCAGGGCCGTACATCGTGCCGGGGTTCACCCAGACATGGCCCTCGTTGAGCAGGCGGTCGCAGAGATCATCGACAGAATGGGTCAGAGCCGAGACATCGACCCACACGAGGTAGGTGCCCTCTAACGGGGTGACGATGCACTGCGGCAGATGCGCTGCGAAGAAATCGCAGAGCGCCTTGTAGTTGTCCCAAAGATAGCGATTGAGGGCGTCGAGCCAGTCCTCGCTCTCGTTGTAGGCGGCGATGAGGGCGACAGGGCCGAAGGGATTGAGGTCGCACACCTCGTTGATGTTGATGGCGCGGTCGAGGCGGCGGCGCCACTCGGGCTGTGCACAGATGATGTTGGCCGTCTGCAGCCCGGCAATGTTAAACGACTTCGAAGGCGAGTTCAGCACGACGCTGTTCATGCGGCAGGCCTCGCTGACGGCGGCAAAAGGCTGGAACGTGTGTCCGGGCATCATCAGCTCGCAGTGTATCTCGTCGCTGACCACCTTCACGTTGTGCTTCATGCAGATGTCGTTCATGCGCTCCAGCTCGTCCTTCGTCCAGACACGGCCCGTGGGGTTGTGAGGATTGCAGAGCAGGAAGACGGTGGTCTTCTCGTCGGCGCATTTGGCCTCGAAGTCGGCGAAGTCTACAGCCCAGCCACAAGTTCCTCTCCAAGTGAGGGGGGATTCAAGCACCTCGCAGCCGTTGTTGCGGATGGAGGAGAAGAAGCAGTTGTAGTCAGGCGACAGGATGAGCACTTTCTCGCCCGGCATCGTCAGCGCCTTGATGGCGACGCTCATCGCTGGGACAACGCCCGTGGTGTAGAGTATCTCTTCACGGTGGATGGTCCATGCGTGGCGACGCTGGAACCAGCCGATGACGGCATCGTAGTATTCGTCAGGCACGATGCTGTAGCCGAACACGCCGTGCTCGGCGCGTTTCCTCACGGCCTCCTGTATGGCAGGCGCAGCCTTGAAGTCCATATCGGCCACCCACAGCGGAATGACATCGGCCGAAGGTGCCTCATCCCATTTCACGCAGTTGGTGCCGCGCCGGTTGATGATTTCGTCAAATCCAAAGTCTTTCATCTTGTCTCTATCTTGCAGTCGGCCGGCTGGCGCACGTTCTCGTCTATGGTGATGCTGCCGATGCTGTCGGCAATGATGTAGCCGCTCGTCGGGTTCTTGATGTTCTCGATGTGTCCGCGGATGTCGGCATCCACCTCGCTGTACTCAAACACGCGGTCGCAGGCCTTGTCAAAGGTGCAGTTCTCTAACTCCAGGTGATGAGCATAGCAAAGCAGCTGCTCGCCAGCCAGATGGCAGTTGATGAGCCGCACGTGCTTGGAGTGCCAGGCTAGATACTCGCCGTCGAGGATGCTGTTGACGATGGTGACGTTCTCGCACTCCCAGAACGAGTCCTTCGTCACGATATGCGCGTTCTGTATCTCCACGTTCTTACAATACTGGAAGACGTATTTCGAGTCGCTCTTCAGACCGTTGATGCTGACATTGTCGCAGAACATGAAGGGATAGGTGCCGTCGTGCAGTTCCAGGTTCCATGCTTTAATGTTGTTGCAGCGCCAGAATGTCTCGTCGGCGTCGTTGATGACCACATTCTCTAGGAAGAGGTCGTGACCTTCGCGGAACATCTTCGGTGCGTCGATGCGCGTATCCTTCATTTCCAGATGATCGGTATACCATAGGGCCGAGCGTGCCCCGGCATCAAACTGGCAGCGGTTGATTTTCAGGCCGTGCACATGCCAGAAGGGGTACTTGCCCCAGAAGCGGCAGTCCTCGGCCTCAATGTCTGAGCACTCCTTCACGGCACTCTCGCCGTCGCCGATGGTCACGTGTTCAAGTCTCAGATGATGGCTTTCGAACAACGGCCGCTCACCTTCGAAGTGTTGATCCTTGATTATTTCTTTAGTCATATTGAGCTTTTTGGATTCAGCGGCAAAGGTACTGCTTTTTTTAATGATGGGCAATAAAAGAGGTATTTTTTTTTTGTCAATTCTTTGGTAGCAAACAGAAAAAGCGTTAACTTTGTAGCCTCATAGTAAAAACAAAAACATCATCTTACCAACATGAAAAGACTATTAACCCTGACCTTGTTTGCCTGCCTGATGGCGAAGTCCACGGCACAGGTGTCTTTCGGCCATGCCGAACTGCTGAACGACGACTGGCATTTCTTGCTCGTGGACAGTGCATGGAACGTCTCCGAATCGCCCGAGATGAAGAACCCCGACTTCGACGACTCACGCTGGCGCCGCGTCACTTTGCCGCATGACTGGAGCGTAGAGCTGCCCATGTCGCCCGACAAAGGCTCTTGCCAAGGCTACCTGCCCGGCGGAGTGGCGTGGTACAGGAAGGCGTTGAGTGATGAGAGCTTAGGGTTGAGGGTTGAGAGTTTAGGGTTGAGGGATGAGAGTGTAGGGTTGAGTGACAAGGAAAAGTCATTCAACAAAAAATACATATACTTCGAGGGGGTGTACAACTACTCCGAAGTCTACCTCAACGGCCATCTGCTGGGGAAGCGGCCCAGCGGCTTCGCGTCGTTCCTCTACGACCTGACGCCCCATCTGCGCAGTGACGGGAAGAACGTGCTGGCCGTGCGAGTCAATCACTCTGCCGAGGCCGACAGCCGCTGGTACACAGGGTCGGGCATCTACCGCAATGTATGGCTCGTCAGCGCGCCGGAAGTACACTTAGCCCAGTGGGGTACGGCCTACCGGCTCAGCAGCATCAACAGCAGCAAAGCCGTGGTAGACATCGACATAGAGACGACAGATGAGCGCACCGAGAAAAACAGCATACAGCTGAAGGCTACCGTGGAGCTGACGGATGCCAACGGGAATGTGGTGGCAAAAACGCAGGCTGCCATCGGCCCGCAGGAGAAGAAGACCGTCAGGCTGACAGTCAGGAACCCGCAACGCTGGACGCTCGACAGTCCCTATCTCTACACCCTCACCACACGTCTCAGCAACGGCGACCAGTCGGTTGTCAAGGTCGGTCTGCGCACCCTCGACTTCTCGCCCGACAAAGGCTTTGCCCTCAATGGCAAGTGGATGAAGGTGAAGGGTGTGTGCGTGCATGACGACGCCGGCGTGCTGGGCACGGCCGTGCCCGACGAGGTGTGGCGCCGCCGCGTACGCGAGCTGAAGGCCATCGGCGTCAACGCCCTGCGCATGAGCCACAATCCTCACGCGCCCGCGTTATATAATATATGTGACGAAGAGGGGATGCTGGTCATGGACGAGGCATCGGACGAGTGGGAGTTTCCCAAGCGCAAATGGATGAAAGGCTGGAACCAGGGGCGCCCGGGATTTGAGGGCACCTACACGTATTTCGAGGAATGGATTGACCGCGACGTGGCCGACATGGTGCGCCGCGACCGCTGCCATCCCTGCGTGTTCCTCTGGAGCATCGGCAACGAGGTGGACTATCCCAACGACCCCTACACCCATCCTGTGCTCGACGGCGACGGACAGGGCTTTACCCAGCCTATGTACGGCGGCTACAAGCCCGGACAGCCCGATGCCATGCGTATCGGCGTCATCGCCCAGCGCCTGGCAAAGATTGTGAAGGACATCGACCCGTCGCGCCCCACCACGGGAGCACTGGCCGGGGTGGTGATGTCTAACCAGACGGCTTATCCGCAGGCCGTAGACGTGGTGGGCTACAACTACACCGAAAGCCGCTACGACACCGACCACAAGACCTATCCGCAGCGCGTGCTCTACGGCTCAGAGAACCGCCACGACCTGGCAGCATGGAAAGCCGTCACCGACCGCGACTTCATCTTCGGCCAGTTCCTCTGGACAGGCATCGACTACTTAGGCGAGAGCGGCACATGGCCTGCACGCGGCAGCAGCGCCGGACTGCTCGACCTGGCGGGACAGCGCAAACCCATAGGCTGGTATCGTGCATCGCTGTGGAGCGAACGGCCCGTATGCTATCTCGGCACCTATCGCGCGCAATCCCAGAGGTCGCAGAGAGCACAGAGAAGCCAGAGAAACCAGAGAGCGCAGCCCCCTCACCCCTACGCCACCGACACATGGAACTACTCCAGCGGCGACCGTGTCCGCGTGGTGTGCTACACCAATGCCAACAGCGCCCGCCTCTTCCTCAACGGCCAGCCCATAGAAGCGACCATGCAGCGTGATGAGGGCACCAACATTCTTTATTGCGACATCGACTACCAGCCCGGCACACTGCGCTGCGAGGCCGACAACGGCGCCACCTACGAAATAAAAACCAGCGGCAAGCCCACGGCCGTGCGCCTGACCACCGACGGACGGATGCACGTCTTCGTGGAGATAGTCGACGAGCAGGGCAACCTCGTGAAGGATGCCGACAACATGGTGACGCTCTTCGTGCAAGGCGGCCGTCTCTTGGGCATGGAGAATGGCAACATCAGCAACAACGCCGCCCCGCGCCGTGCGCCCGCCTACTGGCCCAACCAGCAGCTGCGTGTCAGCGGCGGCCGCCTCGTTGCCTACATCCAGCCCATAGAGGGCCAGTCGGTCACCGTCCGCGCATCGGCGCCCTACTTGCAGGAAGGCCAAATCAATTTCTAAAGGCAATGATATAGCAGTTGACCTATTCATGCGCAGCCATCCCCTCCCTTCAAGGGGAGGGGCAGGGTTCAAGAGGGGATGGCTGCGCATAAATCCTTTCTGCAAAGGGTCAACTGCTATATCATTGCCTAAAATAATGAGTGGTCAGGCATTATTTGAACACCAGGCTCTCGAGCGTGCAGAGCGACTTTTCTCCTACGCCCTGGAACTTCAAGAAGATGGCGTGCTTGCCACTCAGCTCTGAGGCATTGTCGATGGGCGTAGTCAACTCGGTCAGCTCCTGCGGCATGTCGGCCTTCAGCTCGATGGCGCCAATTTTCTTGCCGCCTTGCGAAGCCCAGGGACGGTCGGCCCACACTTCGATGGTACCGTCGACGCCCTCGGGAACAAGGCTGACGCTGAGCTGCAAGCCATTGGCTAACTTGTCGGCATCGAAGAGGAAATACTTATAGCCCACAATGGAACCGCTGGTGTTGTTCACCACAGGATTGGTGTTGTTGCGCAGGTCGTAAGGCGCTTCAAAGCGGTCGTCGGTGCCGTAGCTTGCAGCCACATACGAGCCAAAGAACGTGTTGTTGGGCCATTCATGGACGGCAGGCTTCGGTCCCGTCGTCCAGCAGGCGATGCCGGCCGAGTGACGCTCGAAGGGGTTGAGGCCCTGCAACGAGAAGCCGCAGGAGTTGTATTCGCCCTCGCTGATCTCCACCTTGCCGCCTTCGCCCTCCTCGACCTTCACTTCGATGGGCGCCACCATTGCCTGACGGGCATACTCGTTGGTGCCGGTCTGACGATGATAGAACACATACCACTGTCCGTTGATTTCGCAGATGCTTCCGTGCGTGTTGCCGTCGGGAACAGCCGAGGCAATGACGTTGCCCTGCTCGTCCTTCTCACGGCCGCGTCCGTCGATGATGGTGCCGCCGTAGGTCCAGGGGCCGAGCGGGTGGTCGCTGTAGGCATAGGCCAGCGTGTAGTTTGACGAGGGCAGGCCAAACTCACCGTCCTCGGTAAAGCGGCTGTAGATGAACACATACTTGTCCTTGATCTTGCGGATGCTGCTGGCCTCGAAGAACTTGAAGCGGCCCTCCTGATAGCGGCCCGAAATCATGTCCTCCACCACCTCGGTGCCGGGCTTGACGGTGGCCATCGTCTCAGGGTCGAACTCGGCAGCCATCGAGCGCTCAAAACCCCAGTAGCCGTAGACACGGCCATCGTCGTCGACGAACACGGCTGGGTCGAACCGCAGCACGCCGTCCACAGTGTTCGGATTGTCCTTGCTCCAGTTGCACACCACGAAGGGCCCGTCGGGGCGGTCGCTCTTGGCTATCAGCCCATTGCGCAAGCCCGACTGGTCGTTGGGGAAGAGATAATATGTCTTCTCGCCGTTGGCACCGGTCACCAGCGTCACGTCAGGAGCATAGAGCACGTCGGCCACGTCGAAGGGCTGGCCGTCGCGGTTTTTGTCCACCACGAGGATGGTGCCGTCGTAGCGCCAGTTGTTGAGGCTGTCGACCGAGGCTGACCACACCACCTGGTCACGTCCGCAGTATTCGGTGATGAGGTCGTCGTGCGAGCCATAGACATAGACGCGGTACTTCCCCGGCTGGTCGGGGTCTTCAAACACGTAGGGCTCTCCGTCGGGGATGTGCTCCCACAGCGGCATGTAGGGGTTGCCGGGAGTGGTGAGCTGTGTGCTGAGAGCTGAGGGTTGAGTACTGGTGGTGCACGACGTAATCATCGTTGTGCAGCAAACAGCTGCAATTGTCATTTTCACAATGTTATTCATTTGTTTATAGGCATGATTAGACTGTTATTCAGTTTGCAAAAGTACGAAAAAAAGGAGAAAAGCCAAATGTTTTTCCTTTTTTCTTTTGCTTTTTCGCTGCATCTTTGTACCTTTGCACTTGTTATGCGACTGAGTGAGAAGATAGCCAGTGCCGTGTTGGTGCTGCTGGCCATAGTGCTGGCAGTGCTGTGTGTGCGCAGCATCTGGTTTGCACAAGAGGCCGCAGACACGCAACAACCACAGATGATGACCAATGGCAGATAATCTTTCCCCTTCCACCCAACGGCTGACCATACGCATAGGGCGCGGCACGCTGGCCATGCTGGTACAGAACACTGGCAGCGACGACATCGTCTACGAGCCTTACGTGGTGCGCAGCGGTGTTTCAATGGCCGCCAACCTGCGCGAGGCCTTCAAGACCAGTGACTTACTGCCGCAGGCCCCGCCTCGTGCACGCGTGCTTCTCGACAGCGATGTGCTGATGGTGCCCGTGGAGCAGTTTGACGAGAAGTCGATGGCCGACATGCACAACCATGCCTTTCCGCGTAACGAGCAGGATGCCATCTACTACAACGTGCTGCCCGACCTGAACGCCGTGGCGGTCTTCTCGATGAACAAGGACCTGCGGCTGGTGCTTGACGACCATTTCCAGGACGTGCGCCTCATCACCGCCATTCAGCCGGTGTGGAGATACATGCACCAGCGCAGTTTCACGGGGGTGCGCTACAAGCTCTATGCCTATTTCCATGAGAAGCGCCTTGAGGTGTTCTCATTCCAGCTGAACCGTTTCAAGTTCTGCAACTCCTTCGACGCCTCAAAGCCCAAGGATGCTGTGTTCTTCCTGCTCTACGTCTGGAACACCTTGCAACTGCAGGCCGAGTACGACGAGCTGCACCTCATGGGCGACATACCCGGCGAGAATAGTGTCATCGACGAGCTGAAGCAATACCTGCAGAAGGTGTATGTCATCAACCCCGCCGCCGACTTCAACCAACACCCTGTCACCGCCGTCAAGGGGGTGCCCTACGACCTACAGACGCTGGTGGCAAGAGGAAGGTAAGGAGTTTTCTGGAAGTAAAGGAGTTTGGTTTTGGAGTTAAAGGAGTTAAAGGAGTTAAAGGAGTTAAAGACAAATGACTCTTCCATGAAAAGCCTTTGTCTCTGGGTTGAAATCCATTGCAAAGCTAATGTCTTTAACTCCTTTAACTCCTTTAACTCCTTTAACTCCTAAAAGATAATTAACAAGAGACAATAGCAGTGAGGATTATTACCGGCAGATACAAGGGGCGTCATTTTGACATTCCCCGCACCTTCAAGGCAAGGCCCACGACCGACTTTGCCAAGGAAAACATATTCAACGTGCTGATGGGCTACATCGACTTCGACGGCATCCGCGCCCTCGACCTCTTCGCTGGCACTGGCAGCATCACCCTCGAGTTGCTCTCACGCGGATGCGGCCAGGTGGTGAGCGTAGAGTTGGACCGCGACCATCACCGCTTCATTCAGCAGTGCGTGGAGAAGTTAAAGGGCGAGAACAACGACCAGTCGCCGTTGCTCAACGTCCAGTGTTTGCGTGCCGATGTCTTCCGCTTCATCAAGGGCAGTCACCAGCAGTTTGACTTCATATTCGCCGACCCGCCATACGCCTTGAAGCAGCTGCCGCAGATTCCCGACCTCATCTTCGCCAACGACCTCCTTGCCCCCGATGGCCTCTTCGTATTCGAGCACGGCAAGGACAACGACTTCTCGCAGCACCCCCGCTTTGTGGAGCACCGCAGCTATGGCAGCGTGAACTTCTCGCTGTTCCGCTAACCGCGATGCTTGTTTGAAGCCAGCAGGCTGTAGAGTCCGCGGAAGAGGAAATACATCACCGTGCCTGTCAGCAGTCCGGCGAAGGCGTCGATGGCATAGTGGGCCTGGATGTAGAACGTGGCAAAGAACATGAGCAGCGTGAGAATGGCTACGGGAACGAACAGTCCCCACGCCCGCTGTTCGCCCTTGCGCTTCTCCCACGCCAGCCAGCACAGCACGATGCTGATGCCCACATGACTTGAGGGGAAGGCCGCCGTGGGGCGCTCGCCGGCGTCGTGGGCCCGCTGCACCAAATCGTGGAACAAGCCGTCTTCAAGTCCCGGGATGCATACCATCTCCTGATGATTGAAGAAATAATGGCCCAGATTGGGGAAATGGCCCTGGGCTATCTCGTCCATGCCCACAGCCTCGTAGTAGAACTGCGGCCCGGCCACCGGCAGGAAGATGAAGATGACGTAGAAAAGGAAAAACGAGGCGAGGATGACAAACACCGCATAGTCGAGACGGTCATAGCGCCGCCAGAAGTAATAGAACGCCACGGCGCCAATCATCGGGAAGTAGCTGACATAGCCCATGCTGAGCATTTCGCTGACCACCGGCGATGAGAAAATCTGCGAGAAGAGCAGCGCCGGCTGACAGCCGAAGACGGCTTGCTCCCATCCGGCAAAGACATGGTCGAGATTGAGGAAGAGGCGGTTGAACTCATACGTGTCGGGATACCACCAGCCTAAGAAGCACAGCTGTCCGATGACGCGGAGCACCATCGTGAGTTTCGACGGCCACCGTCTGTAGGCCTGCCACAGCACCAGCGTCATCGCCACGACGCCAGCACGGCCTGACAGCATAGACATGGGATTCACCAGCTCGCGCCAGTAGACGGCCATCAGCACCAGCGTGAAAGCCGCATACGTCAGCACTGCCCACTCGAACAGGAATAGATTCTGTTGATTCTTCTTTACAGCCATCCGTTCTCCTTGTACCATTGAATCGTCAGCTTTGTGCCTTCTTTCAGTTGATAATGCGGCTCAAAGCCCAGCTCGCGACGGGCCGGCTCGATGTCGCAGCGCCAGTTGCGCTGTTTCAGAATGTGATACTTGTCGTTGTTCAGAGCAGAAATCTTGCCTGTCATGTGTCCTATCTTGTCGCCACACCAGGTGACGATGCGCAACACCCAGATGGGCGCCGTGACGCGTATCCACCACGGGTGGCCCAGCTCCTCGCGGATAAGGTCGCTGAAGGTGGAGGACTGGTAGACCTCGCCGTCGCTGAGGAAATACTTGCGGCCTGTCTTTCCTTTCTCACAAGCCAGGAAGACGGCCTGCACCACGTCCTGCACATAAACGAAGGTGATGTCCTGGCGCTTGTAGCCCACGGCGAAGTCGCTGTGCTGCTTGATGCTCTTGGCCATCAGGAAATAGTCACGCTCACGAGGGCCATAGACTCCCGTAGGACGCAGAACAACATAAGGGAACAATGGTTCATTTTTCCTTTCAGATTCCTCATTCAACTGTTCCAGCCAGCGCTCAGCCTCCAGTTTGCTCTTGCCATAAGCCGTATTGGGCTGAGGTGTATCACTCTCCAGTATCTCACTATAAGGCTGCTGCTCGCGGATGGCTCCGAAGACGCTGAGCGAACTGACATAGACGAAGCGCTTCAATGGCATGTTCACCTTCTGAATGGCTCGCACCAGATTTTTCGTACCCTCGGTATTGATGCGGAAGAAGTCAGCGGTATTCAGACACTTCGTCACGCCAGCCGCATGCACCACATAGTCGAAGTCCTTGCCACGCAGCTGTTCCTCCAGCTGCTGCTGACTGTCAAGATTGAGTTCGATGAAGTGGATATCTGGACTTTTCAGGTACTGCTTCGAACTGCTGCCGCGCATGGCAGCCCATGTATCCATGCCCCTGCGAAGGGCTTCTTCCACGATGAATGAGCCGATAAATCCGCTGGCTCCAGTAATGAGAATCTTCATGTTTGCTTGAATTTGCATGCAAAAATACAAAATAAAATATAAAAAAGTGCCTTCATTAGCAGATTTTTCGTATTTTTGCAGAAACTAAAACTACGTACTATGGGAAAGAAAGGTGGTAAACGACTTTCAAAGCGCCAAGTGGCCGATGCCATTCAGGCACTTTTTCAGGCTCATCCTAATGAGACCTACTCACTAAAACAAGTATTCAAAACGCTCAGACTTGACACGCATCCAGCTAAGATGCTGGCCGTGGACGTGCTGGAAGAGATGGCATGGGACGATTATCTCAGCCAGACTTCAGACAAAGGCTACCGACTGAACCTGAAGACGCAGGTGCAGGAGGGTACGTTCATCCGTAAGGCCAACGGCAAGAACTCGTTCATGCCCGACGATGGCGGCAAGCCTATCTTCGTATCTGAACGTAACTCGATGTTTGCCATGGGGGGCGACCGTGTGCGCGTGGCGTTGATGGCACGCCGTCAGAACCACATCAAGGAGGCCATCGTCACCGATATTCTCCAGCGCAAGCGCGACCAAGCCGTGGGCATTCTGCAGGTGGAGAAAGATTTTGCCTTCCTCAATGCCGAAGGTAACACATTCGCACAGGATATCCTGATACCGAAAAAGAAGCTGAAGGGAGGCAAGACGGGACAAAAGGCTGTGGTAAAGATTACGCAATGGCCGTCGGCTGAGTCGAAGAACATCGTAGGCGAGGGTATTGACGTCTTGGGCGAGCAGGGTGACAATAATGTCGAGATGCACGCCATCCTGGCGCAGTACGGTCTGCCCTATAAG
>JAEEPZ010000115.1 GCA_016285055.1 Prevotella sp. | reverse complement strand
GGAATATCTCTTCAACTTTTCTTCGCAAATTGAATGTTAATTATTTTAAGAGTTCGTAAGGACACTCTTTTTAGGCTGCAAAGTTAAAGAAGGGAGGGGATGGCTGCGCATGAATAGGTCAACTGCTATATCATTGCCAAAAATTAAGCGAATTTCTAAAACTAGTTTTAGAGTTGCACCCTCGGCGACCTGTTTTCGGGCTTCGCCGAGTCGTTTTTTGCGTCTGTTTGTGGAGCTTCCTTGTGCGAAGTGAGAAACTTTGCAGAAAATGATGTGTTTGATGAAAAAAAGGGAGAGTAACTAAATCTTTTCTGGCATCTTTACGTTTATATAGATAGAGAGCCTTGTGGAAAAAGGCCCATAAAAAGGATGATAGATGAACGAAGGAACAGAACAGTTGCTGATGGAACTGGAAAGGATTGTCGAAGAACGGCAAGACTGGCTCTTTCGTTTTGCCTATATGCGTATCGGTATCAGGGAAGATGCTGAGGACGTTGTGCAGGAGGCACTGCTAAGTGTGTTCCGGCGGTTGCGCGAGAAGACCCGCATGGACAATGTCGGACTATATGTCATCCGCGCCGTCAGCAATGCCTGCACTGACTACCTGCGCCGAAAGCCGCTCAGGATGATGAATCTCAACGAAGCAAAAGAAATTCCCGTCAGCGAAGGCGACAGGCAGATTCACGAGGAGTTCGTGAGAATCAACAAGATGCTCGACTCGCTTCCTGCGGAACAGGCAGAGCTTGTGAGGCTGAAATGCTACGACGACCTGACGTTCCGGCAGATTGCAGAGCTACAGAACATACCAGAAGCAACGGCCAAGTCAAGATACCGATACGCCATCATGCACATACAACAAATGCTAAAGAAAGGGGAATGAACATGAACAACATAGAAGACATTGAGCAGATACTAAAGCCCCAATGCGAGTTCAAGGCGTCAGAGAGGCTGAAGAATGACGTGCTGGAAAAGGCTCGCCAAGAGATACTTAAAAATCGCATGGCGCCCATTGGATTTGGAGAGCTCAGAGTCAACACCATTGTCGATACAACCCTATATGCCAACAAAGATTTTGATGTCGAGGCCTTGCACAAGAAGATTCTGCCATTACTGAAGGATAAGACCATCAAACGTCATGAGATACATTGCCAGCACGACAGCACCTTCGATGTATTCCAAAACGCCCCCTTTGAAGATTTAGGAAGACGTGAGCAAAGCATACGCCGTCAAGGCGACAACCATCTCACTGTCTATAAGTTCACATCCGAGGAAAAGGCAAAGGCGAAACTTCATCAACTGATGGAATGTGTGCGCCTGTATATTGCAGACCATCCGAGGGAAGCATACACTATCTGGTCTGAAGAGTACTTTCCTCCGTTGAACCAAGCAAGGATGTTCAGAGGAGAATCGTGCGGGAACAAGTATGAAATCAACGAGCCACGCAAGTCGATGACCATCGACACCATCATGGACGAAGCAGGCTTCTACATCTTAATCAATGTCTGGGACGATGATGAAGCAGTTCCCAGCGATTGGAAGAGACTAAAAGAGATGGTGAACGGCAAGAAAGTGTATTTCCCATTTGATGAATGGTGGGAGTGAAAAGAAACAGTCTATTTTTTCTCCATTCTGACGATAATTCATAATAATTGCTTACCTTTGCAGTGTTCATTCCCGACAGCCTCTGATTCGTCAATCTGTCGGGTGTTTTTTATAGCACCTCGTTGGCTCAAATCTTCGCGGTTTGGGCCAAACTTTTCTCAAATTTCTAAAACTAGTTTAAGAAAAAACTGCAAAAAAGACATAAAAATATGCTTCCAAACAATCATTTTCCCCCAAAATGTTTAGTCAATCCAGGGAAAAACAGTACCTTTGCGCCGCAAAGTATGTAACGAACGCCATATATATGGCAAAGATAACAGTACAAAATACACAGATAACGGTCATTAAGCAGAACGAAGATGACTACATCAGTTTGACAGACATGTTGAAGGCGAAAGATGGTGAATTCTTCTTCTCCAATTGGCTACGCAATCGCAACACCATAGAGTTCCTTGGAATATGGGAGCGGTTGATGAATCCGAATTTTAATTGTGCCGAATTCGACATAATTAAATCTCAGGCAGGGTTGAACCGTTTCCGTCTCAGTGCCAAAGAGTGGACAGAGAAGACTAATGCCATCGGTATTATATCAAAGGCAGGGCGTTATGGTGGCACTTACGCCCACAAGGACATTGCCTTTGAGTTTGCCATGTGGATAAGCCCAGAGTTCAAGGTCTATCTGATATGTCCAGCGATTAGGAAAGTTTAACGTGCAAAGATGCAGGATTTTCCGCTACACAGCGTTTATAATAGTAGAAATGTTGACAACAAAAAAGAAATAAAAGAAATGACAACAATGAAAATTTGGAGACTCGCCTTTGCGATGCTTGCTGCCCTCTCCCTCTCCTCTTGCAGCAGCGATGATGAAAGTGATTCTGTTTACACTTTTGGGCTCACATCAGCTATTAACGGTAATAATTCCGAAATTGAGGCTATTGAATTTGCCTATTCTGATGCCTACAAGATGAACGGAATCAAATTTAATTCACAATCGTTTGCCCCGGGAACCTCAAAAGAGTTAATACTCAAATCTTGCGAACAGGCAGAGGGTGCTATTCAGACGTCATCTTTAACTTTCGAAGGACGATATGTCTATGAAGTGAAATCTAAAGATGAAACTGTATATCACAAAGTATATGGAGTCCGATAACAGATTAGAAGAAATGAAAACAATGAAGATTTGGAGAATCGCCTTTGCAATGCTTGCTACTTTCTCCCTCTCCTCTTGCAGCAGCGACGATGACGACAAGGACATTGTCAAGGAGATTAACATGAGTGTTTCCGCTGAGCCGGGCGTGATGTACGACCTCTTCGACAGCATGGGAGAGCACCCCATCGAGTGCATGCGGGTGATGACAGAAGACGAGCCGGGACAATGGCAGTACTTGTACTTCAGTGAAGTCAAGGGCTTCACTTATGAAAGAGGTCACGAATACGTGCTGCGCGTGAAGCGGACTATTTTGGCCAATCCGCCACAGGATGCCAGCAACCGTACATACGAGCTTGTGCGCATCCTCGCAGACAAGAAAGTGGAGGATGTGGCAGAGCCTGTGGAGAAAGAAGTAAAGAGCGAAGCCGACATAGAGTATGAGCAGCAATGTCCGGTAGAGAAGTATGCCATAGCCAAAGGTGGTGAATATCTGGTAGATGCCGACGGCAAGGTGACATACGCCGACGGCACGCCTACTCCAGAGTTTGACAAGCATGCACAAATCTACTTGGAGAACATTCTCGACAAGAGCCATCCGCTATGGCAGGCTGGTGCCCGTTATATGGCAACCTACGCCTATGTGCTCTCACCGCTTACTGATGAGATACGCCTTGTGCCAAGTGCTCACTCTACCTTCCTTTTCAAGAACATACTGACCGAGAGCGAGATGGCCCACGTCCTGCAATCGATGCCGCAGGGTGAAAAATTGCACTACGGCCTTGTTCTCTGCAATGTTTATAAGCGAGGAATACAAAAGGTGGAGTTTACGATCAAGAAGAAGTAAAATAAACGGACTCATAAAGAAAGAACAAATCACGCCTGTTCCTATGAGCGTGCCTCCCCGTTTGCTTCGCGGCAGCGGGGAATTTTTTGTAAATTACGAATGCAGCTTAACGAAATGGTTTGATAAATCTAAGGATGACCTATATGGTTTTTGTTCTTATCTTCATCGTCATCATCGTCTCTCCAGCCACAATAGCTTTTCTATGGATTTCAACCCATGTGAGAATCCTGCAGTTTCAAGGCAGGAAACTTTTGCACAAAAGCCCCTGATGGCAAAAAGACACTTGCTGTACGGATGGAGTGACATAGTTATGGCGCGAAATAGGTTAGTTCGTAACCCGAGTTCTGTTGTCCCTTCGGGACTTTTCGCTGCGCCTTGCCCTTCGCGTAGCTCAATGCGCAGCCATCCCCTCCCTTCAAGGGGAGGGGTTCTTGCCTTGCAAGCGTCCTTCGGCCGAGCGAGGGGTGGGGTCTGTAATGTCTGTAATATTCTATCAGCGAAGAAGTTTCAGCGAAGAAGGGACAGCAAAGAAGTTTCAGCGAAGAAGGGACAGCGAAGAAGGGACAGCGAAGAAGGGACAGCGAATATGAGGCAGCGAAGAAGGGACAGCGAATATGAGGCAGCGAAGAAGAGGCAGCGAAGAAGTTACAGACCCCACCCCTGCCCCTCCCCTTGAAGGGAGGGGAGTGCCTCACGGAGTTCCTACGACGGGCAAGGCGATAGCTATTGTACCAAATGAGAAAATTTACCAAATTGTTTTTCTTGTTTTTATTGGTTTTTATTGGTTTTTTCTCAGGCCGCTTCGCGGTATCAACTCACATAGATAGCGCAAGGTTTTGCATCCTTTCATAGTTTTTGTCTGAAGAAAATCCGTGGGGAGAATCCTGCAGTTTCATGGCAACATGGGTTTTAAAAGTTTCCTGCCGAGAAACCATCGGTTTCTCGGCAGGAAACCGATGGTTTCTCGGCAGGAAACTTCGGTCTTATTTCCGATTGTGGAATCGATGATGGAGAAGAGATAGCCACTCTCCCAACCCCTCCCCTTACAGGGGCGGGGGGAGAGGCGGAGTTACTCTGACAAATGTGTATAAAGAGCAGTGCCCTTACGGGGGAGGGGCAGGGGTGGGGGCTGCCATCAATCGTTCTTGCAAAAAACGTGTGTGCAGGGACATCAACTAATTTTTCAGTTGAAAGTTTTGTGTTTTCGGCTTTTTTATGTACTTTTGCAGCCGTATGAACACACTCCTCTCTTATATCACTTGGAATCCCGACCTCACAGCCTTTCATTTAGGGCCGTTGTCGTTTCGATGGTACTCATTGTGCTGGCTCATCGGCCTGGCACTGGCCTACTTCACAGTGAGATGGCTGTATAAGGACCAGAAGATAGACGACCGTAAGTTCGACCCCCTGTTCTTCTATTGTTTCATCGGCATCCTCGTCGGTGCGCGCCTGGGGCACTGCATCTTCTATCAGCCTCAAGACTATCTCACCAGCTTGCGCGGCTTCATCGAGATGTGGCTGCCCATACAGTTCACGGGCTATGACGACTGGGACTTCAAGGTGACGGGCTACGAGGGTCTGGCGTCTCACGGCGGTACGCTGGGCCTGATGCTCGCGCTGTGGCTCTATGTCAAGCGCTATCAGGTGCCGGTGTGGCAGGTGCTCGACAACATCGCCATTGCCACGGGCATCACCGCTTGCTTCATTCGCTTAGGCAACCTGATGAACTCAGAAATCATAGGCAACGTCACCTCTATGCCCTGGGGCTTCTACTTCCTCAATGCTCACCCTGCCACGATGGGTACCGAGCCGCGACATCCGGCACAGCTCTACGAGGCCATTGCCTACTTCCTGCTGTTCCTGCTCATGCTCTGGATTTACAAAAAGACCCACACCAAGCCCCTCCCTGCAGGAAGGGGAGGTAATACCTCTATAGGCAGTAAGGGCGTGCAAGGTAATTACTCCCCTCGGGGTGTGTCTGTAGGCACAGGCTTCTACTTCGGGCTCTGCCTCACCTATATCTTCACCTTCCGCTTCTTCGTGGAATTTCTGAAAATCAACCAAGTGGACTTCGAAAACTCCATGCCCTTGGACATGGGCCAGCTGCTCAGCATCCCCTTCATCATCCTTGGTGTGTGGTGCTTGCGCCGTGGGCTACAGATGTCACGCCAAAAGTCTAAAGGATAATAAGTGGTAAATAATATCATGTTTTTCATGCGTAAGATCATTTCTATACTTATGAAAAAGAGGTGGATGATGCTGATGGGCTTATCATTCATCGTTTATCATTTATCATTGAACGGCTCGGTGGCGCAAAGCCTCTACGAGCAGAACATCCGCTTAGGCGAGATGTTCCAGAGCAGTGGCTGCCTGAAGCAGGCCGAGCAATACTATCAGACCGCCATCAGCCATATCGATCATAACGACAAAAAGCAATGGGTTGATGCGCGCCTGCACATCGTTGACCTGCAGAAGTTCTGGCATCCCGTCGAGGCACAGAAACTCAATGACGAAATCATCAACGACTGCAAGGCATGGCCCGAACTCTATCAGCACAGCTTGGCTATCAACGCTTACATCAACTTCTGGATGAACAATAAAGCCAGCTTCAACAAGGCCAATGAGCAGTATCTGGAGTTCTGTCGGCAGCACGAAGACCTGCCCACCACCTACGACAAGCCGCTGCAAGCCATGCATGAAGCCTTGAACGGCTTTTACAACGATGCCCTGCGCACCATCGACCAAAACAACCCCGGCTCGGTGCTGCGGCATCAGTTGCGATTGCGCATCTTCGAGATGAAAGGCGACAACAACGCCATTATCAGAGAGTTGAGGCAGCGCTCCGCCACCATCGACTCGCTCATTGCCACCACCTATTCCACCAATCTCAATGAGGTGGCTACCACCCACAGCATGACCCTGGCACAGCAGAAAGCAGAGAAACGCAGTTCCGACATGGTATTACTCACCCTGCTGATGGCCATCATCATCGTCATGATGTTTGGCGTCTGGATGTATTTGCATCGGCATCATCAGAAGAAGCTGGAGAAGAAGAACAAACAATTGTCTGCTGCGCTGAAGATGGCCAGCGAGACCGACCAGATGAAGTTAGAGTTTGTGCAGCGTGTCAGCCACGAGATACGTACACCGCTGAACGCTATTACCGGCTTCAACGAGATTCTCAACAACCCCGACATCCCCCTGTCACAAGAAGAGCGCAAAGACTTGGTCGACCGCATCAACGAGAATGTGAAAGCCATCACGGGCATCGTCGACGAGCTGCTGCAGGTGGCCAACACCGAGAGTATGCAGGACTATGCCCCCTACGACACCGTGCTGTGCAACCAGTTCCTCTCAGACCTCATCAAGAAAAACCGTGACAATGTAGGCTCCAACATTGAACTGCGCTACACCACAAGCGTCATCAACCGCTTCTCCATACAGACCAATCGGGATATAATGGAGAAAATCATCGAACACCTGTTGGGCAACGCCATCAAGTTTACAAAGCAAGGATTCATCGAGCTGAACTGCGCTCAGAAGCTCGGCAAGGTCATCATCACCATTACCGACACCGGCTGTGGCATCCCGCCTGAAAAGCAGGACGAGGTGTTCGAGCAGTTTGCCAAGGCCGACTCCTTCCGTCAGGGCATAGGCCTGGGACTGACCGTCAGCCGAAAGATGGCACAGAAAATGGGGGGCGACCTCCAGCTGGACAAGAACTACACCACGGGGGCACGCTTCATCCTGAGCTTACCTGTCAAATAATCATATTTTTTAAACCTATTTACTAACTTTCAAAACTACACTATCATGAGAAAAAAACTACTGTTATTCGTAAGCGCACTGCTGGCCTTACCGGCAATGGCTCAGGATGAGGATGTGACCTACCTCATCCAGAACGCAGGCTTCGATGAGGACCTCACCTTCCAGGTGGACGGCTCGATGAAGGAAGCCATCAGCACCAACACCACGCTGTCCGACCGCAGCTGGGCTTACATCGCTGCCGACAGCACCGTCTATGCCCGCCCGAAGTCCACCAGCAGCAAGAACCGTCCCGACGGACGCAAGATGGAGGCCATCAACGGCTTCAAAGGCCGCATCCAAGGCTGGACACTGGAATCTAACGCTGAGTTCCCGAAGTGCGAATGGACTTATTTCGGCTCTGTGCCCTACGACCTGAAGGCAGAGTCAGTGCCAGTGGCCGACGATGGCGATACCTATCTCGAGACCCCTGCACGCCCCACTGAGTTCGACGGTGGCGACGGCTTCGTCTATCTGCGCGCCGGATGGACCAACAGCGCCATCTACAAGCAGGTGGTCAAGCTGCCCTGCGCCGTCTATCGCTTAGAGTACTGGACCATCAACACCAACCCCAAAACGTCGTCAGTGGCCAAAGACCTCACGCAGATTGTGTGCCGCAAAGATGTGTTCAAGGACGAAGAGAGCACCGGCCTCAATGCCCAGGAATGGACGAAGCACGAATTTGAGTTCACACCCACGGCCGAGTTCACCATGCAGTTCGGCTATGAGGCAGCCAACGCCGGCTCCGGCGGTCAGCCCATCGTGGCCCTCGACGGCATCAAGCTCTACAAGATTGGCGAAGCCGACCCCATGGAGCTGCTGCAGTCGGACATCTCAGACATAGAGGATGAGTGCTCACGTCTGGCTACACAGGCCAGCATGTCGCGCTTCAACAGCCTCTACCTGCAGATTGACGAGTTCTGCATCTGGCTGGAAGATGCCCTCGACTTTGAGACCCAGGAAGAGATGGAGGCAGCCCTCAAGCGCGCCAACGAGATGCTGGAGAAATTCAAGCAGGCCATCGACGTCATGGACGACATCAACAGGATGATAGAGAAGATCGACAACCTCATCAGCACCACCGACTATCCTGGCAAGGCTGACCTGGAGAAAGCCTGGGAGGAGCTGAACGAGCTGAAGAACGGCGACGACGAGGAGACCGACTATGCCGCCCTCATGCTCACCGCTGTAGACAAAGCCAAGCAGGCCATCAAGGAGTATCTCATGAGCCAGAAGGAGACAGCCAGCGAGGAGAATCCCGCCGACTTCACCTTCGTCATACAGAACCCCTGGTTCATCAACGAGGAAGCCGAGCCGTCACTCAGCGGCGAGGAGTGGACCTTCCCCCTGCAATTCGACGAAGAGACAGGCGAAGACCGTTATAAGGAAGGCAGCGCCTCCAGCCCCGACCTCAACAGCACAGGATGGTATGTGGCCGGTGCCAGCGGTGGCGACCAGCGCCTGAACTGGCAGCGCGGACGCAGCTGCTGGAACGCATGGAACAGCAACTTCACCACCACCATCGCCGTGGCACAGGACCTCACCGACCTGCCTAACGGATACTACACCGTCAGCGCCGACCTCATCACACAGTCGGGCTACGCCAACGGCACACAGCACGTCTTTGCACAGAGCACAACAGGCAAGACCGTATCGGAAGCTACACTCACCATCGAGGGATGGGACGAGAGCCTCTGGGAAAATGTGGCCATGACCAACGAAGAGAAGGTGCTCGTCGTCGACGGTAAGCTCACCATCGGCGCACAGGGAACAGGCAACGGCGAGGCATCGGCAGGATGGTTCTGCGTCACCAACTTCCGCCTCAACTTCCTCGGACAGGCTACGGAAGAGGAGATGGCTGCTGCCCTGAAGCAGAGCTACGACACACAGCTGGCCAACGCTACCGAGCTGGCTGCCACCATGCACTTCGCTGCCGACAAGAAGGCCCTCAACGACACCATCGCCAAGTACTCGGGCGCTGCCGACAAGGAGGCTTACATCGCTTCGCTCGAGGCTATCAAGGCCGCTCTCACCGAGGCTAACAACAGCGAGGCCAAGTACTACGAGTACCTGCCCAAGCAGGAGGACCTCGACGAGAATCCCGACCTCATCGGCCAGAAGACGCTCCTCTGGGTATGGGCTCTGGTGCATTATGAGACAGTGGACGGACACGACGCCTTCAGTGAGGATACACATCCCATCGCACAGTTCGCCCTCGACTATGTCAACGCATACATCGCTTGCGACACCGCTACCTACAAGCAGTTTGACGCCACTGTCGACCTGCTGAAGAACTATGTCAACACTTACATCCCCGCCTACAACGAGGCTGTTGACATGACCTACGAAGCAAGCGACATGGGCAAGGCTGCCCTGCAGGCTGTGATGAACAGGCAGAAAGCTGCTCTCACCACTGAGATGAAAGACAAGAACACGGTCGACGCCTACGTCAAGGAGCTGAAAGCCACCATAGCACAGGTGCAGAAGCAGAACATCTACGACGATCCTCAGGCCACCGACTACACCGCTTTCATCATCAATCCTAACGCTGAGGCTGTAGACGGTTGGGACATCACCAGCGGCAACGGCGACGGCAACGGCCAGAAGAGCGGACAGTGGATGGACGACAGCAGCACACGCTACTTCGACTCCTACAACGGCAACGGACTCGTGGGCTTCAAGTTCTCACAGCTCATCACCGACCTGCCCAACGGCACCTACAGCGTGGGCGTCTATACGCGCACACCGGCAGAAGGAGCCTACATCTTCAATGCTGTACAGAACGACACCATCTTCACCGAGATTCCTCTTGACTATTACAAGACTAAGACAGCAGCCGACGAGGACACCATCGTCGTGGCCAGCGACATGTACGGTCCCATCTGGGAGGATGCCAAGGCTCAGGTAGAGGCTGGCACGGCTGACGAATGGACAACGGCTGTCTACAATGCCAACTACGACAACAACACGCAGATGCCTCGCGGTCGCGGATGGAAGCATCAGGTCATGGCCAATATCCAGGTGAAGAACCACGAGCTGGTCATCGGCTCTATGGCCGGCACTGCCGAGAGCCAGACGCCGAAGGTCTTCGCTGGCAACTGGTATTCTGTGGGCGGCTGGACGCTGACCTTAGAGGCCAAGGGTGACAACAGCGGCTGGGCAGGCCCCATCGGCTCAGGCATCGCCACCGTCACTGTCAGCAACAACAGCATGGCCGACGGCATCTACACCCTCTCCGGCGTGAAGACAAACGGCTTGCAGCGCGGTCTCAACATCATCATCACCAACGGCACAGTCCGCAAGGTCATGGTGAAGTAAGCACACGCAAAGACATCAATAAGACAGGCGGGGCGTAATGCTCCGCCTGCTTTTTTGTCCAAGAGGCCGGGGATTTTACGACCTGTTGCGGTTGGAATAAGACATAATTACGTCACTATTTATGTGAGTTGATAGTTGACTACATTCGATAGTTAAGGCTTGAGGTAGCCCTATTCTCCCCCTTGCAAAGGGGGAGTTAGAGGGGGATTCATCTGCGCATACGTGAATCCCCCCCTGCCCCCCCTTTGCAAGGGGGGAAATGTGTTACCTCTGTAGCGGCCACATGACGGCGCACCCCTTCCCCTCCTTTTCCAAAGGAGGGGCTAGGGGTGGTTTGTCAAAGATGTCCCAACCTATTTCCAAAGGAGGGGTCAGGGGTGGTTTGTCAGAGGTGTCCCAACCAATATCTTATTCCATCCGCACAGCACGAAAACATTTGATAAATAACTTCCTATTCATATCCTTCAGTCTATCGGCTCGTAGCCCCGTGTTATGGTGGAGCGTGAGGCGGAGGTGTTGTCCCGGGCCTGCTTGGGCGTCAGGTTCTTGGAGGCTTTCTTGTCGTAGACCGCTTTGCCGTTCTTCCAGCTCTTCAGAATTTGCCATTCCATGGGCACCATCATGTCGCCCTTGCTTTCGATGATGACGATGTGATGTTCGGAGTCTGTCGTGCTGCCGGGTATCGGGCTACGGTGAACATAGACGTAGAAAGAAGAGGGCACTCTCTTGGAGTCGAAGGTATGGAACATGTCTTCCAATGCCCTTGAATGGTATTCGGAAGTGGGATTGAAGGAGAAATCCATGTCGGGATGCTCGTTCAGGAAAGCCCATGTGGCCTGCTTGATCTGGCTCAGCACCGAGTCGGCCTGTGCGCTGGAGCCCAGCGTATAGACGGTTCCCCATGTCTCGCTCTTCGGTTGGCGGGGCGAAATCGTGTTCGAGCGGATGACAAACTCCTCGTTGTTCCAGTCCTTCTTCTCAATGGTATAGGTGCTGTCGTGATAGACGTAGAACTGGCGGGTGGTGATGCCTTTTTGTTTCAGGATGGACTGAAGCAGCCGCTTGTATGCTTCCTTGTCAAACGGTGAACGCTCTTTCGGCATTTTGCTCACGCTGTCAGGGGTGTACTCATATCTGAACGTGGCGTATCCCTTGTGTCGCCACGGACTCACGTCACTTCCTGGTACAGGGTCGTAGCGGAAGGTGATGATTTCGGGGGCGTTATAGTAAAACACATCCCTGTTATGTCGATAGGTCTGCATGGTGTCGCCGCTGGCGTATTCTCCCAAGGCGATGGTATAGCGCACGCTGTCTACTCCGCCACGGTGGTACTCCCAACTGTAGCTCTCCTTGGCCTCGTCGGTGAGTTGCTGGCAGGTGCGGCGCATGGCGTCATACGCCCGTTTCAACCGCAGAGTCTCCATCTGGCGCACGCTGTCCAGCTTCAGTGCCTGTAAGTCCTGTTTAGGGTCACCTGTCGGAGGCGTAGGCTGGTAGTCTTTCATCAAGCCGCCGCCTATCATGATGGTCTTATGGAGCCTACCGTCGTAATAGTAGGAAACGCGAACGCTTCTTCCCAACGCCTCCATTTCGCTCACGAGACTGTCAATCTTCGGATGGCCTTGCAGGCGCTGCTGTATCGTTCCCTGAGCGCGTCCGGCGCTGAGGGCGATGATGATGGCACAAAGTGCAAATACTGTTCTTTTCATAATTGTGGTTGCTGAATGATTAATATACGTCGTCATTGATGGCCATTTCCGCCTGTTGGGTCATGTTGATGCCCCGTTCTCTGATTTCCCTTGTCATCTTCACGTAGTCGTCTTGCAGGCTGCCGTTCATCTGCTGCATCATCTGCATGGCTATCCGCTGCTCTTCCTCGGCGATGGCTTGCTCCGCAAGGTCTGCCGCGTCGATGACTTCAGGCTCTACGATGGTTTCTGCCTGTTTTTCTCGTTTTGCCATATAGTGCTTGGGCGGGCGAGCCATCTGCAGTATCTCCTTCACGGCTTTCACCGAGTCTTTCGTTTCAACGTTTGTCTGCGGCACAGTCTTCACGGTGTCTGCCTGCACCACGAGGCTTGGCATGTCGTGCTGTTGTTCGATGGGTTTGACACCGATATATAATAGCAGAGCAATGGCGGCAGCGGCACCGATGGCTGGGTAGAGCCACAGGCGGCGGCGCTTGGGCTGCTGGTCTGGCTGACCGATGCGCTGCATCACGCTGTCGCAGAAATCAGCCGACGGCTGAGGCTTCTGCCGTCGGACTTCCCGTCGGCGCAGGGCTTCGCGTAAATCTTTGTCGTTCTGTTCGTTCATTGTTCGTTCTCCTTCATCATTAGTAACAGTTTCTTGCGTATGCGGTGCAGCCTTGTGGCCAGCAGGCCGGGCTCCGCGTCCATGATATAGGCGATGTCGCGCAGCTGTCGGTCATCGTAGTAGTAGAGGTGGAGCAGCAGCTGCTCGTCAGCCGGCAGCCGGTCGATGGCGGCATCCAGCTGTTGTATGCGCTCCTCGCGGTCGGTGCTGAGGTCGTCGTCGGGCGTGTCGGCCAGGGGCAGGTCGTCGATGTTCAGCCATTGCTGCCGCTGCCGCTTCAGGTGGTTCAGCGCCGTGTGGTAGGCGATGCGCAACACCCACGTGAGCCACGACGAGCGCCCGTCGAACTGTCCCAAGGCACGGAACGCACGGACAAAGGCATCCTGCGCCAGCTCTTCGGCATCGCCCGCGTCGCTGACCATGCGGCTGACGAAGTCGAGCACCTGCGCCGAGTAGGTCTTGACGAAGTAGCCGTACTCGTCGCTCCTGCCGTCGAGTATCCGCCTGATGCGCTGCGCTTCCGTGTCGTGGTTTTTGCTCATTCTATCA
>JAEEPZ010000114.1 GCA_016285055.1 Prevotella sp. | reverse complement strand
TTGCCGTTCCTTGCCCGCCTCACGTGGTCCCTGCAGCGGTCAAGGCGATAACCTTTTACCAAATTGTTTTTCTTGTGTTTATTGGTTTTTATTGGTTTTTTCTCAGGCCGCTTCGCGGTATAAACTCACATAGTTTGCGACGCAACTATGTCACTCCATCCGTACAGCACGTATTCTTTTTCATTCGTGTCATTCGCCGTTGAAAGGAAAATATTCACGAAACATTCGCGTGCCATTCGCGATTATTCGCGTTGCGTCGCAGACAAAAGCATTTCTTTCTTTTTTAAACACGAATGACCATGAATTAACACGAATTTTTCATAAATTATTTTTTTTCATTCGTTTCATCCGTTGTTGAAAGAAATAAAATTTGTGAATCATTCGTGGTCATTCATGGATATTCGTGTTGCGTCGCAGACAGAATTATAAACACGAATGACCACGAATTTTTCATAAATTATTTCATGGTCATTCGTGGATATTCGTGTAGCGTCGCAGAGAAGAGCTTTTCCGCCTTTTCTTTTGGCTTACAGGTGGGGGGAAAAGAAATAATACCAGTAAGTGTCACGGAACTGCTCCTCGGTGCGTATCTGGCGCTCTGAGGGCTTGGGGAAGATGGTGTCGTTGGCATGGAAGTCACGCCAGCGGCTGAGCATCAGCGTGTCGCTATACATTAATAATGTGTCGACGGTCTGCTGATAGAGCACCAGCGCCTCACGGTAGTGGCGGGGCAAGGAGTCGGCCTGCATGACGTAATAACGAGGCAGGGCAGCGGCAAAGGCATCGAGGCGTCGGTCGATGAGCTGTCCCACCAGACGGTAGTCGCGCCAGGCCATGCCGGCCAGGGTGTCACGCTCCAACGAGTCGAGATACTGGGCTATGCTGCCTATGCTGTCGGGCCTGGCTCCCAGATGCTGCCACAGCAGCGAGTCGGGCATCAGCAGCAGCGTGGCCTTGCTTCCTTTGAAGGGGAGCATGTCGTTGGCTGTGCCGCTGACAGCATATTCGAAGAGGCGGTCGGCCAGCTGTCCCTTCTGCGAGAGAGCGAAGATGCGCAGCATGGTGAGGCTCTCGTCGGTCTCCAGCGAGCGCTGTCCCACGCGCAGCGCCTCGTCGGCGTCACCCTTCATGAGTGCCACCTCAGCATGTGCCCTGAAATGCTGCACGGCGTTGGTGTTGCTCACCGCTGCCACGCCCATCATCATCAGGGCGAGCTGCAGCAGGTTGATCCACGTCACCCGTGAGAAGAGCTCCACTGGCTTGCGGTCCTCGTCGCTGATGGGCAGCAGCTGTTTCGACACCCACACTACCCCACCCCACAGCACGAGCAGCAGCGGCCCGGCCCACAGCCAGGCACCCCATCGGAAGGGCGTGGTGAGGCTTGAGAGGAAGGCCAGCAGCAGCATCGAGGGCAGATAAGACAAGGCATAGGTGCGGTGGGTGAGCCTTGTCATGAAAGAGACCAGCAGCTGCAGTCCGAAGAGCACCGCCGTGCAGATGACAGCGCCGATGGTGTGGTCGTAGTGTGTCTTTCCTCCGCTCAGCCCATGCTGCACCACCGCCAGCATGTCGCCCTGGAAGAAATAAAGCCAGCAGAACGTGAAAGCCAAGAAAACGAGGGCACACGTCATCCGTAAGATGACGGTGCCCTCTATCCCATGTCTTCCAGAGTATCTCATAAACAGCGATCAGTTCTTCTTCAGCACGACTGCCGAGCGTGCCGGGATGTAGAGTTTGAGCCACTCCTTGCGATCCTTGACGTAGAGCGGATCGTAGTTGGTGAAATGCGTGATGCTGTCGTCGGCGAATCCAAAGCCTCCAAAGTCCTTCGAGTCGGTGTTGAGCACCACGTCGTAGGAGCCTGTGGGCACGAGGAATCCATAGTCGGTGAACGACCGTGTGGGTGAGAAGTTGAACACGAAGAGCAGGTCGCCGCGCATGAAGGCGAGCACCTGGTCGCCGTCGTTGTGCCATATCTCCACCACGGGCTTGTTCTGGAAGTTGCGCACCGACTTGATGGTCTTCAGCATGGCCTGGTCGAAGTCACCCAGCCAGTGGTAGCACAGGTCTTTGTTGTCCACGAGGTTCCACTGTCGGCGAGCGTACTTGTAGCTCCATCCGTTGCCCTCGCGCGGGAAGTCGATCCACTCGGGATGTCCGAACTCATTGCCCATGAAGTTGAGGTAGCCGCCGTTGATGGCCGCACAGGTGACGAGGCGTATCATCTTGTGCAGGGCGATGCCGCGCTCTGCCACGCCGTTGATGTCCTTCTTGGCGAAGTGCCAGTACATGTCGGCATCGATGAGCCGGAAGATGATGGTCTTGTCGCCGACGAGTGCCTGGTCGTGGCTCTCGCAGTAGGAGATGGTCTTCTCGTCGGGTCGGCGGTTCTTCACCTCCCAGAATATGGAGCTGGGCTTCCAGTTCTCGTCGCTCTGCTCCTTGATGGTCTTGATCCAGTAGTCAGGGATGTTCATGGCCATGCGATAGTCGAAGCCGAAGCCGCCATCCTCGAACTTCGCGGCCAGTCCGGGCATGCCGCTCACCTCCTCAGCGATGGTGATGGCATCGGGATTGACCTCGTGGATGAGGCTGTTAGCCAGCGTGAGGTAGCAGATGGCGTTGTCGTCCTCGTGTCCGTTGAAGTAGTCGCCATAGCCTCCGAAGGCCTCTCCCAGACCGTGGCTGTAGTAAAGCATGGAGGTGACGCCGTCGAAGCGGAATCCGTCGAAGTGGAACTCCTCGAGCCAGTATTTGCAGTTGGAGAGCAGGAAGTGGATGACGTCGTCCTTGCCATAGTCGAAGCAGAGCGAGTCCCATGCCGGATGCTCATGGCGGTCACCGGGATAGAAGAACTGGTTGGGGTCTCCGCAGAGGTTGCCCAGTCCCTCCACCTCGTTCTTCACGGCATGGCTGTGCACGATGTCCATGATGACGGCGATGCCCATCTTGTGTGCCTCGTCGATGAGTGCCTTCAGCTCCTCGGGCGTGCCGAAGCGGCTGCTGGGCGCGAAGAATGAAGAGACGTGATAGCCGAAGGATCCGTAGTAAGGATGCTCCTGGATGGCCATCACCTGTATGGCGTTGTAGCCGTCCTTGGCCACGCGCGGCAGCACGTTGTCCTTGAACTCAGTGTAGGTGCCCACCTTCTCGGCGTCCTGGCCCATGCCGACGTGGCACTCGTAGATGAGCAGCGGATTTTTCTTGGGCTTGAAGCCTGCCTTCTTCCACACGTAGGGCACGGCGGGGTTCCACACCTGTGCTGAGAAGATCTTCGTCTGGTCGTCCTGCACCACGCGACGGCACCATGCGGGGATGCGCTCGCCCTCGCCGCCGTTCCACTTCACCTTCATCTTGTAGAGCTGTCCGTGCTTGAGGTCTTTCTCCTTCAGCTTCAGCTCCCAGTTGCCGGTGCCTTCTATGCGCTTGCAGCGGTATTTCTCATCTTCCTTCCAGTCGTTGAAGTCGCCGATGAGGTAGATGTCGGTGGCGTTGGGTGCCCACTCGCGGAACACCCATCCGCGTGTCAGCTTGTGGAGGCCGAAGTAGAGGTGTCCGGTGGCGAAGTCTGATAGCTTCTGTTTGCCGTTCTTCGTCAGCTGGTTGAGCTTCCACAGGGCGTGGTCGTGGCGTCCGCGGATGGCTTCTTCGAAGGGCTCCAGCCAGCTGTCATTCTGTACGAGGCCGATGTGCTTGGGGGCCTCGGTTATGGGTTGCTTTTTTGTTCTTGGCATAATGGTGATTTTTTTTGAGAGGAATTGAGAGGACTATAGAGGATTTTAGAGGACTGGAGAGGACTGAAGAGGACTGAAGAGGATTTTTGAGGACTGGAGAGGATTTTAGAGGATTTTAGAGGAGGCCTATGCCTTTACCTTGAAGATGGCTTTTTTGATTTCTGGGGCCATGGAGATGCAGGGGGCGTGGCCGTCCTGGGGGAAGAAGATGGCGAACATGCCGGGCTGACAGTCGACGAAGCTCTCTGCCATGAGGTCGGGATACTTCGTGATGTCCTTCTCGGCATTGTATTCAGCCTCGGGCAGGTCGCAGAGCGGCGTGTAGCCGTAGGTCTCAGGGGCATCGAGGGGAATCTGTATGTCTATCATCCTGCGATGAGTCTCGATGACGGCCTCATCGGGAGCCTTGCCTTTGGCCACGGCGATGTTGACAAAGAGGTCTTTGTCCTTGATGGGATACTTGCCAGGCTCGAGCTTGCTGAGATTGTTGTTCTCGATGAACTCCGCCACGTCTTTGAAGAGCGGGTTCACGGCCTCGTACTTTGCGAGGTTGTCTAAAGTGTCGATAATCATAGTTATTTTTTTAAGAGGTTTTTTGAGAGGACTGGAGAGGACTGGAGAGGATTTTAGAGGATTGGAGAGGATTTTAGAGGACTGGAGAGGACTATAGAGGATTTTTTGAGGACTTAATGCAGCTGGCGGCGGCCGTTGACGTAGGTGCCTTGGGCGGTGATGTTGCCGTTGCGGTCTTTCTCTACGAACTGGCCGTCACGGTGGCCGTTGACGTAATAGCCTTCGAAGCGCAGACCGTCCTTGTCTTCCTCGATGGCCTTGCCGTTGCGCACACCCTCCTTGAACTCTGCCTTGAACTTTGAGCCGTCGACACGGTGGCCGATGCACTCACCGTTGGGCAAGCCGTTCTTGAAGACGCCCTCCAGGATGTCACCCTGCCTGTTGGTCAGCTTTCCCTTGCCGTTGGGCACGTCAGCCTTCCACTGGCCCACATAGGTATTGCCATTGGCCCATACGACGGTGCCCTCGCCGCTTTTCTCGCCGTTGAGGAACTGCCCCGTGTACTTGTCGCCGTTGGCATAGGTGATGACGCCACTGCCTGTGCGCTCGCCTTTCTTGTAGTCGCCTTCGTAGATATCGCCGTTCTCACAGCGGTAGATGCCGCGACCGTCCTGCAGGTCGTCGGCCCATTGGCCCACGTAGACGTCGCCGCTGGCATATCTGTAAGTACCTTTGCCGTGTTTCTTGTTGTCCAGCCACTCACCGTCGTAGGAGGAGCCATCGCTCCATCTGAACAACCCATGACCGTTTTTCATGTCATCCTTCCACTCGCCTTCATAAAAGGAACCGCTGGCGAAGGTATAGCGGCCCTTGCCCTGGCGCTTGTCCTGATACCAAATGCCATCATAGACATCGCCGTTGTAGTAGTGCATCACGCCCTGGCCATGCTGGTAGTCGGTGTACCACAGGCCCTCGTAGCGGTTGTTATTGAGGAACCAGTAGGTGCCCTGCCCGTGCTGGTGGTCATCGAGCCACTGGCCCTCATAGCGCTCACCGTCGCTGAAGACGTAGGTGCCCTCACCCTGGCGCTTCCCTTTCACGTAGTCGCCCTCGTACCAGTTACCGTTTTTCCACACTGTCTTGCCCTTGCCGTTGGGCTTGCCCTGTGACATCTCACCGTTGTATTCTCCTCCGTCCTTCGTAGTGCACGACCCCAGTGTGATGCTCTGTGCAGAGGCCGCAAAAGGCAGCAGGACGAGGCTTATTGTAAGTATAATCTTATGCAGTTTCATGTTTGTTCGTGTTTTCAACCCACAAAAATAGGAAAAAAAACGCACGTGAACAAAGATTTTAAGATTTTCCGCAAAAGAATTAAGAATTATTTGTAGAACAAGGGGAAAACACAGGCTCTTCCGCTTTTTTCATTGGGTAGGTGTGCACGAATACGTGCACCACCCAACCGGTGGGCCTGGGGATTCGTTTTTCGGACAGCATGGCTGCCGTCAGCTGTTCTTCTTATAGCTATGAACGGCCCAGACGGCCATGAGCGTGCCGATGGCAAGCAAGGCAATGACCTGATGGGCCACGTGCTGCAGGCCTCCGCCTCGGATGAAGACGGTGCGGATGGCATCGATGAAGTAATGCATGGGGTTGATGTAGGTGGTCATGTAGGCCCAGTCGGGCATAGAGCGCGTGGGGGTGAAGAGCCCCGAGAGCAGCATGATGCTGACCACAAAGAACCACATGACGAACATGGCCTGCTGCATGGTGTCGGAGTAGTTGGACACGATGAGGCCGAAAGCCGAGAAGAACAGCGCCAAGAGCATGGCGAGCACGTAGATGAGCCACAGAGGGCCGGCAGGTGTGAGGCCATAGATGAGCCACGAGAGCAGGAGGCAGACGGTGATGACAAACAGGGCGATGAGCCAATAAGGGATGAGCTTGGCCAGGATGAACGACCACTTCGAGACGGGCGTGACGTTGATTTGCTCGATGGTGCCCGCCTCTTTCTCGCCCACGATGTTCAGCGTAGGCAGGAAGCCCGTCATCAGCATCATCACAATGGCAAAGAGGGCGGGAATCATGTAGAGCTTGTAGTTCTGGCCTTTGTTGTATAAGGTGAGGGTTGAGAGTTGAGAGTTTAGAGTTGAGAGATGAGAGTTGAGAGTGTAGGGTTGAGAGTTGAGAGATGTGGGTTGTGGGTTGTGGGTTGTCTGGCTTGCTGTGACTATCTGTGTCAAATAGGCGCTGCCTATGGAGCCCTTGGTGCCATTGACGGCATTGGCAGCAATGAGATACTTGCCCTCACGAATCTCGAGAATCACGTCGGCACGGCCCTTCTCCACATCCTTCATCGCCTCGGCGTAGGTGGCCTTCTGGCCGCCAAAGATAAAGTAGCGGGAGGCGGCTATCTGCTGCACCAGCCGCTGCGACGCTACTGTGTGGTCGATGTCTACCACCTCCACCACGATATTCTTCACCTCCATCTGCATCACCCACGGCATGACGCACATGATGACGACGGGAAACAGGAGGATGAGGCGGGGCAGGAACGCGTTGCGGCGTATCTGCAGAAACTCCTTTTGTATCAGATAACGTATCATATCACTCCAGTCTTACCTTAAACTTCTTCAGTGCGATGGCCAGCAGGACGGCCGTCATGCCAGCCAGCACAGCCACCTCCTGAGCCACATCGCCGATGCCCACGCCCATGATCATCAGCTTGCGCATGGCCTGGATGTAATAACGCGGTGGCACGACGGCCGAGAGCCACTGCAGCACCTGCGGCATCGACTCTACAGGAAACAGCATGCCTGAGAGCATCACCACGGGCATGAGCAGCACCATGGCCGAGAGCAGCAGCGCCACGAGCTGCGTCTGTGCGACGTTTGAGATGAGCAGCCCCAGCGAGAGCGCCAATAATATATATAATGTAGAGACGGCCACTATCCAGAACAGCGAGCCCTGTAGCGGCACCTCCAGCACGAAGCGCGCCATGAGGAGGATGGTGACGAGGATGACAAAGGCGAGGACGAGATAGGGCACAGCCTTGGCCACGATGACCATCAAAGGCCGCACAGGCGACACCAACAGCACCTCCATGGTGCCGCGCTCCTTCTCGCGCACAATGCTGATGGACGTCATCATGGCGCAGATGAGCATCAGCAGCATGCCCATGATGGCAGGCACGAAGTTGTAGGCCGACCTCATCTGAGGGTTGTAAAGGAGTGCCGTGTGAATGGGTGAGTCATGGCTCGCCGCTATGGTCTGCCGGGCGTAGGCTGTCCACTGCTGTGCCATATTAGGATCACTGCCGTCAACTATCAGCTGCACGCCCTGAGCCTTGTCGAACACCAGCGCCATGTCGGCCTTCTGGCTGCGGATGAGGCGCTCCGCCTCCTGCGGCGTGTTGACCGTTTGCGTGATGACGAAATACTCCGACGCCGCAAGGCGGTCGACGGCCTGCTGCGCCTGCGGCGGCATCTGCGACGTCACCACCACCGTCCGCACATTCTTCACGTCTGTCGTGATGGCAAAGCCGAAGAGCAACATCAGCACGACGGGCATGCCGAAGAGTATCAGCATGGTGCGCTTGTCGCGCAGGATGTGACGGAACTCCTTGATGACAAAAGAGAGAAACTGCCTGTTCATACGCTCTATCACTCTCCACGTTTGGCCTGGCGTGCCAGATAGGTAAACACATGATCCATATCGGGCTGATGGTACTCCCGCTTCAGTTCCTCGGGTGTGCCCATCGCCTTGATCTTGCCATCCACCATGATGGAGATGCGGTCGCAGTATTCGGCCTCATCCATGTAGTGGGTGGTCACGAAGACGGTGATGCCACGGCGTGCGGCATCGTAGATCAGCTCCCAAAACTGCCGTCGCGTGGCCGGGTCGACGCCGCCCGTCGGCTCATCGAGGAACACCACGCCCGGGTCGTGGAATATCGAGACGGAGAAAGCCAGCTTCTGCTTCCATCCGAGCGGCAGCGACCCCACCAAGTCGTCCTTGTGCTCCTCGAACTTCAGCTGATGCAGCACCTCGTCCATTTTCCTTCTCACCTCCTCCTTCTTCATGCCATAGATGCCGGCAAAGAGGCGGATGTTCTCAGCGACGGTCAGGTCCTCGTAGAGCGAGAACTTCTGCGACATATAGCCTATGTGCTTCTTTATCTGCTCATAGTCCGTGCGGATGTCGTAGCCGCAGACGCGCCCCGTGCCGCTCGTCGGCTGGTTCAGTCCTGTCAGCATGTGCATCGCCGTGGTCTTGCCCGCACCGTTGGCCCCGAGGAAACCGAAGATCTCGCCCTTCCTCACTGTGAACGAGATATCGTCGACAGCATGGAACGAGCCGAAGGCCTTCACCAGATGGGAGACCTCGATGACGGTTGCATCTGCATTTCCCGTGGAGGCATCTGCCGGCTCATCGTTTGACGAAGCGGCGGTTTTCAGTCCCGGTGGATTGAAGACAGCCTTAAACTCGTCGAGTATCACGTCCGGCGCACCGATGCCGCGGATGTGCCCCTGGTCGAGAAACGCCACGCGCTCGCAGCAGCGCACCTCGTCGAGGTAAGGCGTCGAGGCCACGATGGTGATGCCGCGCTCCTTCAGCATCAGCAGCATCGCCCACAGCTCCTTGCGGCTCACGGGGTCAACGCCGGTGGTGGGCTCGTCGAGCAGCAGCACACTCGGCTGGTGCACCAATGCGCAGCTCAGCGCCAGCTTCTGCTTCATGCCGCCGGAGAGTGCCCCGGCCCTGCGATCCTTAAACCGCTCAATCTGCTGATAGATGGCCTTGATGGAGTCGTAGCCCACCTCGACGGTGGTGCCGAAGAGGGTGGCGAAGAACTTCAGGTTCTCCTCTACGGTCAGGTCCTGATAGAGCGAGAACTTACCCGGCATATACCCCACACGGCAGCGCACCTGACGCATCTGCTTCACCACGTCGAAGCCGTCCACCGCCGCCGTGCCGGCATCAGGCAGCAGCAGCGAACAGAGGATGCGGTACACCGACGTCTTGCCAGCGCCGTCAGGGCCAATGAGGCCGAACACCTCGCCCCGGCCCACGCTGAACGACACATCGTGCAGCGCCTGCACCTGGCCGTAGCGCTTGCTGACGTTGTTCACTTCTATAGCATACATGGCGAAAGCTCTTTTCTACGTTCCAAACGCTTCACTCTACGCCGAAAGCCACTTCACCGTACATGCCGATCTTCACGAAACCGTCGTTTCTGACAGCCACCTTGACGGCATACACCAGGTCGGCACGCTCATCGTCGGTGAGGATGGTCTTAGGCGTGAACTCCGAGCGGCTCGAGATCCAGCTGACGGTGCCCTCGTACTCCTTGCGCTGACCGTCGCCGTAGTCGGCAAACGCCTTCACCTTCTGTCCGAGCTGGAGGTGCTGCAACTGAGCCGATGTGACGTATGCCCGCAGGTACATCGTCTCTGTATCGGCTATCTTGAACAGCGGTTTGCCGACAGACACGAACTCGCCACGCTCCACGTATTTCTCCAGCACGACGCCCTTGATGGGTGTCACAACATGGCATTTGCGCAGCATGTCCATCAGCTGGCTCACCTGCACGTCGGCCGCCGCCGTCTGCTTGTCCAGCGCGCGCGTGCTGACGCTGAGCGCCGATACCTGTGCGTCCAGCTGCTTCTGCAGCACCTTCACCTGGCTGGTGGCGTCGTCGAGCATCTTCGACGGGGCAGCGCCGTCGGCCACCAGTTCACGGTATCGCTGTTCTTCCTGCCGAGCCTTGTCCAGCTGCTGGTGTGTGACGGCAATCTGGCGCTCCATGTCGGGTTTCTGACTCTGGTACACCTCTTTCGTGGCCTGCAGCTGCTGTATCTGCAGCCATGTCTGCGTGGTGTCAATGACTCCCACCTCACGCCCTGCCTCGATGCTGTCGCCCTCGCTGACGCTGAACGCCAGCAGTGCGCCGCTCTGCTCAGCAAACACGGTGGTCTCGGTGGCTTCAAATGTGCCCGTGGCGTCGTAGTCCTTCCCGCTGTCGGCACAAGCCGCTATCAGCAGCGCCACGACGGCTGTGATGATGATTCTCTTCATTGCTGTATGGTTAGGTTTCTTTGTGACATTATTCTGTTTTCTCACTGCCAAGCGTGAAAGCCGCCTCGTGCATCTCCTTCAGCATCTCCACTTCGTGCATGGACTGCTGCACGCGGGCAGCGTTCTCGGCATTGATTTCCCGCACCAGGTCGTTGACGTCGATGATGCCGTGCGCGAGCTTCGACTCTGCCGCCTTGCGCACAGCCTGCCGCAGCGCGATGATCTCCTCGTCGCTGGCCATCAGCCGCTTGTACCGGGCGATGTTCTCGTTCTGCTGTATCTGCTCCAGACGGTTGTTGAAGAGGAACACCTCGCGTTGTACATCGACCATCGACCGCTGGGCATTGAGCTTCGCCTTGTCGTTCTTGCGTGTATAGAGCGCTCCGATGTTCCACGTCAGCCGTGCCCCCACGATGCCGTTCAGGCTCCACTCATGCCGCATCATGTCCTCGAACATGTTGAGGCCTGGATAGCCGTAGAAGCCCTGCGCAAACACGCCAAGCCTGGGCATCAACGCAGCATCGAGCGCCTTCTCCTGGGCATCGGCCAGCCGGAGCTGGGAGTCGAACAGGCGCAGCTCCGGCCTGTTGTTCACTCCGCCAAGCTGCAGCGTTGCCGGCTTCTGCACATGGTTCACCTCGATGCCGCAGAAGGTAGAGAGCATTGCCTGCAGCATCCGTTTCTGCGACTCCAAGGCCGTGGCCTGCTGCATGACATTCAGGCGCTCAGCCTTCACGCTCTGCCAATCGCTTTCGGCCGCAGTGCCGCCTCTCACCATCGACTCCAGTTTCCGCTCGTTGCCTGCCAGCAGCTCCTGCAAGTCCTTGTTCAGCAGCAACTGCTCGTCAAGCATCAGCAGCGCGAAATACATCTCATTCACGCGCTTGCGAACATTATATATATTGACCTCGTTCTGCGCCGCCTGCACCGTGCCCTGCTCACGGGCTATGGCCTTCGCGCTTCTGACGGCGAAACCGTCGAACACCGTTTGCTGCACATCGATGCCTACGCGGTACTGGTCTTTTGTCAGTCCCTTCATGTCAATGCCCATGTTGGTCATCATCGTTTTCATCTGGTCGGGCCACGCCGTGACGTCGCTCTGCCAGGTGGCCTGCGCCAGCGCCGACACCTGCGGCAGCCAGCCCTTCTGGATGTTGGCCACCGTCAGCTCGGTGGTCTTCTCAATGAGCCCGTACTGACTGATCAACGGAAAATTGCGCTGCGCCGCCTGCTGGCACTCCTCAAGACTTTGCGCTGCGCAGAATGAGAAATGGCAAATGACAAATGATAGGCTCCAAACTATTCGTCTCATGATGCTCTGTCCTTTTATGAATCATGCGGCAAAATTACGCTGTTTTTTCCAATCATCCGTTATCCTTCAGAATAGAATAATGTTCTTTTTGTTCGATTTATGCAAAAGAAGCGCTTTGTTTCCAATAAAATGATTATCTTTGCACGCAAAAAGGACAGATGACACACCAACCACTCAACGCCAAGGGTCGCGCGCCGAAGCAGGAGCCGCGACTGATGGACCGGTCGCAGATGCAGGACATCCTGGAGCCGAACATGCAGTCGGTTCTCCATCAGGTGTTCTTCAACAACGAGCTGGGCATCGTGCACGGCGACCCCACACTGTTTCGGCTCATCATGAAGCGAAAGCCGCCCTTCATCATCAACGACCATCGCATGGGCATCGTGGTGCGCGGCGAGGCCGACATCAACTTCAACCTGCAGGACCGCCACCTCAAGGCAGGCATGCTGGCCTACTTAGGGCCGGGCACCATCATCACGCCTCATCGCTTCACCAACGACTTTGAGATATACGGCGTCATACTGTTCAGCCAGTTTCCCATGCCTTTCGCCCCCGGACAGCTGCCGTCAGCCTTCAACGGGCAGGTGCGCGACTTCCAGCTGTCCGTCAGCGAGGACGACCAGCAGACCACGCGCAACATCATCGATACGCTGTGGCAGCTGGTGCGTCAGCCCGACTGCCACCAGCCTACTGTCAGTATGCTCATCTCAGCACTGATGCACCACTACGACGGATGCTATAGCAAGCTGGCCGACCAAGCCGTCAGGTCGCAGTCGCGCGAGCAGACCATCTTCGACCGCTTCATCACGCTGGTCAACCAGTATTGTTGCGAGCACCACCAGATAGGCTACTATGCCGAGCGGATGTGTCTCACCGAGCGCTACCTGAACACCGTCATACGCCAAACCAGCGGCACCACTGCCAAAGACTGGATTGACCGCGCCCTCATCACCCACATCAAGATTGCACTGCGCCACACCGATAAGCCTGCGGCGCAGATAGCCGAGGAGATGCACTTCGCCAACCCCTCGTTCTTCTCGAAATACTTCCGCCGCCTCACGGGCATGACGCCAGGGGCATTCAAGGCGCAGTCACAGAATCAGCCAACAGCCCTTGCGTCCACACCGCTTTGAGGCTTTTTCATGCTGTACGGATGGAGTGACATAGTTGCGGCACTAATTAGGTCAGTTTGTTTCCCGAGTTCTGTCGTCCCTTCAGGACTGTTCAACCCAATCCCTGCTAATAGGTCGGCGCAGCAAAAGTCCCGAAGGGATGACGGAAGACGATGGTGAGCACCAATCGTCCAGGCAGGGGCAACGCCCCTGTATCATGGCACCACCACCACACAAAAGTCCCGAAGGGACGACAGACCCTGCGCATCGGTTCCGTCGTCCCTACGGGACTTATTTTTGTGTCACCTATTGGCAGGGGCGATGCCCCTGCCTGTAATCCGTCGTCCCTTCGGGACTTTTTGCCGCTCCTTGCCCGCCGCGTAGCTCAATGCGCAGCCATTCCCCTCCTTTTCCAAAGGAGGGGTCAGGGGTGGTTTGTCAATACTGTCACATCCTATTTATCCACGGCATGGCACCTGTCGAGAAAAGCAAAGGACTGTTAAACCTTTGTACACACTGTACAGAGCCTTTGTACACTTCTTGCCGGCTTTCCCCGTGAATAACGCAGTGATGCCGTAAATACAGGAACACAAATAAGGCATGAATAATCCAAGTAAGGAAGGACGGGAATGGCTGCGCCGTTATGAGCCCGCCGCAGAGGTAACTTATTCCCCCCCTTGAAAAGGGGGGGGCAGGGGGGGATTGCTTCTGCGCAGATGAATCCCCCTCTAACTCCCCCTTTGCAAGGGGGAGAATAGGGTTACCTCAAGCCTTTGACTATTGAATATATTCAACTATCAACTTACCTAATTAGCGGCGCACCAATCCTTAATCCATCCGCAC
>JAEEPZ010000246.1 GCA_016285055.1 Prevotella sp. | reverse complement strand
TGATTTTGCTTGTCTTTAAATGCAACACTAAGGTAAGTGAAAAATCTGACATGGCAAAATCCTGGGCCGCTCGGCTTTGCCGCTTCGCGCGTCGAAGAACTTTTTGTTGCTCAGGAACTTATAACAAAGTTAAACTAAAGTGCTGCGGAATTTAGGAAGTTTATTTATTAAAAGTTTATTTAGCACATCTGTTACAGTATTGTCCTCTGATACAATTGAATTTGCCTCTTGTCAAGATTCGTAATCTTTATTTGAACCCAATACGGACGTGGTACATCTTCATTTAAAACGAAAGGACTCTCGTTATTATTCCACATATAGATGAAGAAAAAGGGACCTGCCAGTTTTGGCAGGTCCCTTACATTATATCTGAGAGTTTTATTACTCTTCAACGGCTGCCTGCGCGGCGGCTAACAGATGTTGATTATCAACAAGTTACAGAGTTATTGTAAACCACTGGCGACTCTTTTACGACACATTCTGCACGTTTTTACACGCTCATGGCAACGAAAACGTTTTTTAGGGCAGAAAAATCTCTTTCTATGTCATATTTTCAATTTTTGGTTTTACAATAAATTGCTCGACTCAGGTTTCACAATCGTTAACTGTAAATACTTCATGTATTCTATAGAACCATAGCCCTCAGAAACACTCTGCAAACTCTGTTTGCAAATTTAATGATTTCTTCTGACTAAGCTTTTTCTTCAGACGTCGCAACTTATTTCGCCACTTTCTTGCCGCCTACGACGTAAATGCCGTGGCGAAGGCTGCGGAGCGCCGGTGCACCCTGTCCCAGCCTTCGTCCGCTGAGGTCGTGTATGGCAAAGTCTTCGCGCCTCAGCGCCTCAGTGTCCTCAACGCCCTCAACGCCCATCGGCACGTCGTCGTTGTTGGCCTCGCCGTAGACGTTGGTCTGGTAGAACCTGACACGGTAGGGCCACTGCTCCTCGGTGTTGTCTATCCATCCCGTGAAGTTGTGTGTCCAATAGGTCGAGGGTGCTCCGCTGATGACGAGCCACACGTGGCTGCAGCCTGCAGGGCAGTCGAAGGCGATGAGTTGGTCGGCGTCGTTGTAGCCGGCGCGGTGCATGTCGCCATAGACGCGCGTGCCGTCGCTCTTGAAGGCTACGAATCCGATGCGCCATCCCGCGCGCGTGATGTTTTTAGCGGTGTAGCCGTCGGCACCGGCCTTGCCCTCGAACTCCACGTAGAGCGTCTTGGCCTTGGAGGGAGCGTTGAGGCGGATGGCATTGTTGCCGTAGTTCTCTATGCAGTTTTTCTTCTCGGGCCACCAGTAGCCGTCGTCGTCCTTGGTGAGTGCTGTCTGGCTGCGCCAGCTGGCTTTGCCTCCAGCCACGTCACGAATGGGGTCGAGGTCGAAGGTGGTCATGCGTGCTCCCCACTCCCAGAGTTCGTCGCCGAGCTGGCTGACCTTCTGGCTGGTGGTACCCGTCATGCGGGTGCGCATGTAGGTCTCGAAGGGGTCTTCGGGGTCGCGGCAGTCGTTCCACAGCCGTCCCACGGCATCCCAGCCGTGCTTGTGCACGAAGAGGTCCTGGATGAAGAAGTTCTCGTAGCGGAGGTACCCGGCGAGGGGGTGACGGTGCATCCCGTTGAGGGAGTTCCAGAGCCACTCGTTGTCGTTGAGCAGCTTGCCGGGGTAATAGACGTAAGCCATCCACTGGGCGCACATCTCCCAGAAGGGGTTCACCGTGGATTCGTGCCAGTTGTACATCCATCCGTTCCAGTCGCCGTTGTCGCAGTGTACCTGGTACTGGAAGCAGTGGCCGATTTCGTGGGCCACGGTCTGTCCGCCGCGCGAGGTGTAGGCCCAGCGCGAGAGCGAGAGCATACCGATCTGGTTGTCAATGCCGCTGCCCTCGGCTTTCCATTCGCTGGTCGAGTAGAGGCGGATGATCATCTTGTAGGTGTCGCTCTTGGACTTGCCCTGGTTGATGGTGATGAAACCGAGCTTGTCGGCATACACCTCGAAGATTTTGTCGGCCGTCTCCAGTATGCCCGGGACGGCACTTGGAACTTTGTCGCCATATTCCTTCTCCCAGAAGAGCACCCAGTGCTTCGACTGGTAGGAGCGCTTGTGGCTCCATTGGTTATTGTTGTCCTGCAACTTCGAGTCTGAACCGCAGGCGCTGCCGCTGCAATAGATCTTCTTATCGACCGCTTTGATGCGGTTGTTCAGGGTGGTCGCGGCGGCCTTCAGCTGGTCGTCGGTGAGCGTGTAGTCCACGACCTGCTCCTTGGCCGTAGCATTGGCTTCGTCGAGGAGGTTCCATGCGTTGGCCTTACGGGGCATATCCTTCCACCATTTCAGCACCTTGGTGGCGTAGGTGATGCGCTCTTGCAGTGCCGTATAGCGTGCCACGGAAGCCTCGGCAGTTGCAATGGCTGCTGTCAGTGCCTCGTGGGCTGCGTTCAGGGCTGCCTCATCGTAGATGGTGTTGCCGCCGTCGTCAGTGCCTGTTCCTGTCAGTGCCTGACGTGCGGCCTCTATGGCTTGGCTGCGGCTTTCGAATGCC
>JAEEPZ010000113.1 GCA_016285055.1 Prevotella sp. | reverse complement strand
TACAGACCCCACCCCTAACCCCTCCCCTTGAAGGGAGGGGATGGCTGCGCATGAATAGGTCAACTGCTATATCATTGCCTTTGATAAAACCATGAACTCACATCAACAGCGGCGCGACAGTCTTGTTCCATCCGCACAGCACAAAAAAGTCCGAAGGCTTCGGACTGTTTGTCCGAAGGCTTCGGACTCGTCGTCCGAAGGCTTCGGACAGTTCGTCCGAAGGCTTCGGACAAAATTACGAAGTGAAAAGAAAAATACGGACAGTTTGTTTTCCCCTTTATCTCTGCGCTAAAAAATCCGCAGCAAAGCTATTGTCTTTAACTCCCTTATCTCCCTTAACTCCTTTAACTCCTCCTCCCCCCCAAAACTCCAAATCACGGTCTCACAGCTGCCCCGCCTCCACCATGAGTACGACACGCTCTGTCAGCTTGTCCACGCCGTCGGGGCGGTAGCCCTTCTTCAGCGAGGCGCCGAACATCCAGGCAAAGGCCTGCCACATGCCGGCACGCACCGGACCGATGAAAGCCTGAATGGCCTCATACGCCGTGCTGTTGCACTCGCGGTCGACGAGCTTGATGAGCAGCTTGCCCTGGGCAAACGTCAGCTTCTTCATCTTCGGCTTGTACTCCGCCACAATGCTGGCCTCCACGCGCTTCAAGTGCTCGTCGCGCTCACGCTTCGTGGGCAGCGTCTCCACATACTCCGCCGTCTCTATCAGCATCTGGCGCACCTCCTTCGCAATGGGCAGCACCTTTTTCACATTGCGCACCAGGCGGGTGTAGGCCTGCTGCTGCCGCTTGTTCTTGAACGTGGGCTCGGGGTAGACGTAGACGTTCTGCAACTCCATGTACTGGATGGTGTCGCCGCCAACCAGCGTCTTGCTCACTTTCACCATCGGCACAAACTCCGGGTCACCCACGTCCTGAGCCTTGACAGGCACCAACGCAATGGCTGCAAGTGTGAAAAAAGTTAAGAATCGTTTCATGCGCGGCAAAGGTACATACTTTTTTGTTCTTTTCTTGTGTTATTTGGATTAAAAATTGTAATTTTGCCACCGATTTCAACATATTTATATTTTAGAAGAATGAAAAGACTGTTTTTCGTGACTTTGCTGATGGCTTTTGTCACCACTGCTTTTGCCCAACTGCCCAATGTCTCGCTGAAGGACATCAACGGCAACACCGTGAATACTGCCGAGCTGAAAAACGACGGCAAGCCTTTCATCATCGATTTCTTCGCCACGTGGTGCAAGCCCTGCAACCGCGAGCTCGATGCCATCGCCGAGGTCTACGACGAGTGGCGCGAGGAGACCGGCGTGAAGATTTTCGCCGTCAGCATCGACGTGGCCCAGAACATCAACAAGGTGAAGCCGCTCGTCGACAACCACGGTTGGGAATACGACGTGCTGCTCGACCCCAACAGCGACTTCAAGCGCGCACTGGGCATCCAGATGATTCCCTACGTGCTCATCGTCGACGGCAAGGGCAACATCGTCTACAAGCACAACGGCTACACCGACGGTGCCGAGCAGGAACTCATAGACAAAGTACGCGAACTGATGAAATGAAAAAGCTGCTTTTTGCTTTGTGCCTGCTGGCCATGAGCGCTGCTGCACAGGATAATAAAATCACTGTGAGCGGCAGCGTGCAGAGCGACGTGCTGGTGCCGCAGAACGATGAGGAGATAGGTGCCACGAAGACCGGCGACGTGCTGACCAACACCTACGTCGATGTGCAGCTGCTGCACCGCGACTTCGAGGCAGGCCTGCGCGCAGAATACATGGAGCACCCGCTGCCCGGCTTCGAGAACGACTTCAAGGGCTGGGGCCTGCCACATTTCTATGCCAAGGGGCGCCTCGGGCGCAACGACGACGGCAGCAATGTGGCTGAGCTGACGCTGGGCACCTTCTACGAGCAGTTCGGGTCGGGGTTCATCCTCCGCACCTACGAGGAGCGCTTCCTGGGCATCGACAACTCGCTCCTTGGCGGTCGCCTCGTGCTCAAGCCCGCCAAGGGCCTCACAGTGAAAGCCCTCGCCGGCAGGCAGCGCCACTACTGGGACTGGAACAAAGGGCTCATCAGCGGTGCCGATGCCGAGATAGACATCGACCAGTGGCTGCCCGCCATGCAGGAGCACAATGTCCGCCTGACCCTGGGTGCCTCGTGGGTGAACAAATACGAGAAGGAGAACTACATCGAGACGCCGCCCGTCAGAAGACCCACCGACACGGGCTACAGCTACACCACCTACAGCGTGGCGCAGCCCAAGTATGTCAATGCGTGGGATGTGCGCGCCAACCTGCATGTAGGCAATGTGTCGCTGCTGGCTGAGTATGCACAGAAGGGCGACGACCCCTCCCAGGCCAACGGCTACATCTACGGCAAGGGCAGCGCCGCCATGCTCTCGGCATCCTATTCGAAGAAAGGCCTCAGCCTCTTGTTGCAGGCCAAGCGCTCGGAGAACATGTCGTTCAAGAGCCAGCGCACCGTCCTCGGCATCTCGAGTGCCGTCAACCACCTGCCGGCCTTCACGCAGGATCACACCTACACCCTCGCCGCCTATTATCCCTACGCCACGCAGCTGGCCGACGGCGAGTGGGCCTACCAGGCAGAGCTGGGCTACCAGTTCAAGCGCAACACCACCTTGGGCGGCAAGTATGGCATGAACATCAAGGTGAACTACAGCTATGTGCGTGCCATCGACCGACAGTTCAGCGGCGCCGACGTCATCTCGCTCAGCAGGAGCAACATGGCATACGCCGGAACGAAGGGCTACACCTCGAAGTTCTTCAAGTGGGGCGACGAGAAGTATTATGAGGACTTCAACGTCACGCTCTCGCGCCGTCTGACGAAGGCGTTCCGCCTGAACCTGATGTACATGAACCAGCACTACAACATGACGGTTGTCGAGGGCGAGGGCGGCATGGTGCACAGCCATATCTTCGTGGCCGACGGCAAGTACCAGTTCTCGCCGAAGACCACCCTGCGCATGGAGGCTCAGTATCTCAGGACCAAGCAGGACGAGGGCGACTGGGTCTTCGGCTTGGCAGAGCTTTCCTTGGTGCCTCACTGGATGATAACCGTCAGCGACCAGTACAACTGCAGCCAGACAAAGACCCACTACTATCAAGGTCTTATCACCTACAACACAGGAGCCCACCGCCTGCAGGCCGGCTATGGCCGCGTGCAGGAGGGCTACAACTGCTCGGGAGGCGTCTGCCGATGGATTCCTTCACAGAAAGGCTTCACCCTCAGTTACAACTACAACTTCTGATTTCACTTTCGAGAACGGAATCATGACAACACCTATTACCTCCATCAAGCATTTCATTTTGAGCTTCCTCGTAAGCTGTGGCATCGCCACAGCCCTGACGGCCTGTTCCTCCATTGACGAGGCCGACCGCCTCACAGCTGTGAACACCATCTACCGAGACACCATACCCGAGCAAGCGGACACCGCTGCCATCGACTATTTCCAGCCCTACCGGCGCCACGCCCTCATCGAGGACTTCACCGGGCAGGACTGCGTGAACTGTCCCAACGCCACCGACCTCATCACCTCACTGCAGGAGATGCTGGGCCACGACACCTTCGTGGCCGTGGGCATCCACTCCGGGCCGCTCGGCGTGAAGGCGTCGAAGAATCCTGAAGGCCTGGCCACCGACTTAGGCGACACCTATTATAATTATTGGAAGATAGAGATGCAGCCTTACGGCGTCATCGACCGCAGCGACGGCCCCCTCAGTACCGACCTCTGGACGGCGAAGACCAACTGGGACCTCGACCCGGCGCAGTGGCCCGCCGCGCAGTGCAACATCTTCGTAGACACCGCCAAGCCGGGCACCATCGGCGTCACCCTGGCAGGCATGAAGGGCACCGTCAGCGGCAAGCTGCAGCTGTGGCTCACCGAGGACGGCATCACCGCTTTCCAAAAGATGCCCAACGGCACCACCGACAATGCCTACGTGCACAACCATGTGCTGCGCTGCGCCGTCAACGGCGACTGGGGCGACGACTGCTCGGTGGCCGAAGGCCAGCTTTGGCAGCGCGACTACACCTACACCCTGAGCAACGCCTGGAAGCCGGAGAACATCAATGTCGTGGCCTTCGTCTATAACGACGATGGCGTGGTGCAGGCAACCACGGTGAAGCTGACAACGGCTGAATAATACCGAGCATACAGCACTGAAGGAAACGTAGATTCAACAAGTAAAGCATAGAAAACCATGAAGAAAATCTTTACACTTATGATTGCGCTCTTCGCCCTGGCCACCGGCTGGGCGCAAGAGACTGACAACACCTTCCAGTTTACCGACATGGAAGGCAACCCCGTAGCCGACGGAGCCGTCATCACCATCAGCACCGTCAACGAGGCAGGACAGATGATAGTGCCCCTGATGGTGAAAAACGTCTCCGGCGAGAAAGCGGCCGTGTCTATGTACGAGACCATCGACGCCATTCCCAACGGCATGTGGCAGACCTGCGCCTTCGGCAACTGCATGGTGCTCCACGGCACAGGCTATTCGCCCAAGAACATCCAGCCGGCCGACTATCATCAGGACATTCAGACGGAGTGGATTCCCGAGGAAGGACAGTATGGCACTTGGACTGCCACGCTGCAGATTCAGGTGTTCAACATTGTGCGCAAGATGCAGTTCGGACAGATGTTGGAAACGGCTGGCGACAACATCATCGGCTATGGCCCGAAGGTGACCGTGCAATTCGTCTACGAAGACCTCACGTCGGTCAACGCTGTCAAAACCAACGGCGGCAGCACCCAGCACTTCAACCTGCGCGGACAGCAGGTCAGCAGTTCTCACAAGGGACTTCATATCGTGCGCAAGGCCGACGGCACCACTGTTAAGGTCTTCAAGAAATAAGCTTTGGAGTTAACTTGCGCAAGTTTAGGAGTTAAAGGAGTTAAAAGGAGTTAAAGGAGTTAAAGACAATAGTTTTGCAATGGATTACAACCCAGAGGCAATGGCTTTCCGCCAAGAGTCATTTGTCTTTAACTCCTTTAACTCCTTTAACTCCTTTAACTCCAAATACTCTAAAGACTCCTTTAACTCCTTTAACTCCTTTAACTCCTAAAAAGTGCGAAACTTGAATAATCAGCATAAAACAAATAACATCAAAGATTAAAACCATGAGAAAACTATTACTTTCACTCACCGCACTCTTGCTGTCAGCCGGTGCTTTCGCCCAGGGCAGCATCTTCAAGGCTCCGGCAGGCACGCTGCAGCGCAATGCCGAGGCATCGGTACACAACATCCACAGAGCCAATGAGGCACAGCAAAGAGTCAACCTCGCTGACAATCAGCTCATTCTCGGCGGATATGCCAACGACAGGTATGCTACAGGCAATGAAGGCGTGGGACTGCCCAACTGGCCCGGCACTCTCCGCGTAGCCCTTGAGCTACCCGTTGAGAACTTCATGGCCTTCGACGGCGGCAAAGTGGTAAAGATTCGCTACGCCCTCGCTACGGCAGTATCAGTAACGCGTGTGTTCATCACCCCCGTCTCAGGAAGCACCTACGGCAAAGACTTGGTATCACAAAAAGTGAAGTCCAGCACTGATGGGTGGAACGAGATAACACTCGACAGTCCGCAGGAGCTTGATTTCTCTGCCTACGACAAACTGCTGTTGGGCTTCGACTACAAGCAGGTCAGTGGCAGCAGCAACCAGTCTTACCCCCTCTCCATCGTGCAGGAGGGCAGCACCTATTACGATGCTTATGTCTACGGCGATCTGGGCCAGGGAACGGGTTGGTACAACATCGGCCACGATTATGGCAACCTCAGCGTGCAGGCCATTGTGGAGGGCGACTTCCCCGGCAACTCGGCCAAAGCGATGAACATGGGCAACATCATCGTGCCCTTCGGAGGAACCCACACCGAGTATCTTGCCGTCGTCAACACGGGCAAGGGAAAGCTGGAGAGCCTTGACTATGTGCTCAGCATCGACGGTGTAGATCAGCCCGAGGAGCACGTCGACCTCTTTGGTGCCACCTTCGGCGAATACGACTATGCTCCCATCACCTTCACATCGGCCGACACGGAAATCACCCAGCAGTACACCGTCACTGTGACGAAGGTGAACGGCGAGCCGAACAATGAAACGAGCAACAGCGTCAGCGGTCTCGTGGCCTCGACCACGAAAGAATTCGTCCACCGTGTTGTCGTGGAGGAATACACCGGAACGGGATGCGGATGGTGTCCCCGTGGCATCGTGGGCATGGAGAAGCTGCGCAACACTTACGAAGACCTCTTTGTAGGCATTGCCATCCATCAGTATAACACCAACGACGCCATGTATCTCTCACCTAACTCCTATGCCAAACTCGGCTTCGAGGGTGCCCCCAGCTGCACCGTACAGCGTATGGGCATGGCGGATCCTTACTACGGAGCAGGCAATGACGACTTCGGTATCGCCGCACTCCTGGAAGGCGTTTCCGCATATCCTGCTTTCGCCAATGTGGAACTGGAAGCACAGTGGAACAGCGACTCCACCAAGGTGGATGCCAAGGCATTCGTGGAGTCTATCTTAGACGGAGCAGACTACAAGCTCGAGTTCGTGCTCATTGGCGACAGCCTCAGCGGAACAGGGTCAGCTTGGAACCAAAGCAACTATTACGCCCAGTACACTGCGGCACAGGTAGGAAGTCCCGATCTGGCACCATGGTGCAAGAATGGCGCCTACGGCAAATCGAGCGTGACAGGTCTGAAGTTCAACGACGTGGCACTGGCCAGCTCCTATGTCGGAGGCATCAACAAGGTGGCTCCCATCGAGAATATCTCCTCAGCTGAGGGCGCCACGCGCGAGTACACCCTCAGCCTGCCCACCAAGGCATCGTTGAAGAAAGCTATCAAGCACCACCTCGTCTTCGCCATCGCTATGCTCATTGATCCTGCCGACGGCACCATCGTCAATGCCGTCAAGGTGCCCGTGGCTGGCTATCCCTCAGAAACAACAGGCATCAGCACCGCCCAGCAGCAGGAGGGCAGCGCCGTCAGCCGTTATGCTATCGACGGACGCCGGCTCACGGCTCCGCAGAAGGGCATCAACATCATCCGCCAGGCCGACGGCACAACGCGCAAGGTCTTTGTTAAGTGAAGATAAGTAGATTCAACTTTCGTAAGTTTCGGAGTTAAAGGAGTTAAAGGAGTTAAGGGAGTTAAAGACAATAGTTTTGCTACGGATTTCAATCCAGATACAAAGGCTTTTCATGAAGAGTCATTTGTCTTTAACTCCTTTAACTCCTTTAACTCCTTTAACTCCTTTAAGTTCTTCGCAGAGCGAAGCGGCAAGGCTTTTTTTTGCCTTTTTCTTTCGTCTGTTTCCTTTTTTTTTAGTACCTTTGCACAAAATTTTGGAAACAGACAAAAATGACTGAAGAACAAATTCAGAACGAGAACTATTCCGCGAGTAACATTCAGGTGCTCGAGGGACTGGAGGCCGTGCGCAAGCGTCCGGCCATGTACATTGGAGACATCAGCGAGAAGGGCTTGCACCACCTGGTCAACGAGACGGTGGACAACTCTATCGATGAGGCGATGGCGGGATACTGCACCCACATCGAGGTAACCATCAACGAAGACAACAGCATCACTGTGCTGGACAACGGCCGCGGCATCCCCGTGGACGAGCACGAGAAAATGCACAAGAGTGCACTTGAGGTGGTGATGACCGTGCTGCATGCCGGCGGCAAGTTCGACAAGGGCAGCTACAAGGTATCAGGCGGACTGCACGGCGTCGGCGTCAGCTGCGTCAATGCACTGTCGACACACATGTTGTCGCAGGTTTACCGCAACGGGCACATCTACCAGCAGGAATATGAGAAGGGCAAGCCGCTTTACGACGTGAAAATAGTGGGCGACACCGACCTCACAGGAACACGCCAGCAGTTCTGGCCCGACCCCACCATCTTCACTACCACTGAGTATAAGTACGACATCATAGCCAAGCGTATGCGCGAGCTGGCATACCTCAACGCCGGCATCACCATCACCCTGACCGATAAGCGCCCCGATGAGGAGGGCAATCTGCGGCAGCCGGAGGTGTTCCACGCCAAGGAGGGACTGAAGGAGTTCGTGCGCTACGTCGACCGTCACCGCACGCACCTCTTCGACGATGTCATCTATCTGAAGACCGAGAAGATGGGCACACCCATCGAGGTGGCCGTGATGTACAACACCGACTATTCCGAGAATATCCACTCCTACGTCAACAATATCAACACCATCGAGGGCGGCACGCACCTGCAGGGCTTCCGCATGGCCCTGACCAGGACACTGAAGAAATATGCCGACGATGACCCGAATATCTCGAAGCAGATAGAGAAGGCAAAGATTGAAATAGCCGGCGAGGACTTCCGCGAAGGTCTCACCGCCGTCATCAGCATCAAAGTGGCTGAGCCGCAGTTCGAAGGACAGACGAAGACGAAGCTGGGCAACAGCGAGGTGGTGGGCGCAGTCAACCAGGCCGTTGGCGAGGCACTGACCAATTACCTCGAGGAGCATCCCAAGGAGGCAAAGCTCATCTGCGAGAAAGTCGTCCTGGCCGCCACCGCACGTATCGCCGCCCGCAAGGCCCGCGAGAGCGTGCAGCGCAAGAACCCCATGAGCGGCGGCGGACTGCCCGGCAAACTGGCCGACTGCTCGAACAAAGACCCGAAGAACTGCGAGATATTCCTCGTCGAGGGTGACTCCGCAGGAGGCAGCGCCAAGCAGGGACGCGACCGCCACTTCCAGGCCATCCTGCCTCTGCGCGGAAAGATTCTGAACGTGGAGAAGGTGCAGTGGCACAGAGTCTTCGAGGCAGAGTCGGTGATGAACATCATCCAGTCGATAGGCGTGCGCTTTGGCGTGGACGGCGAGGGCGACCGCGAGGCCAACGTTGACAAGCTGCGCTACGACAAGATCATCATCATGACCGATGCCGATGTCGATGGCTCGCACATCGACACACTCATCATGACACTGTTCTATCGCTTCATGCCCAAGGTCATACAGGAAGGCCACCTCTACATCGCCACGCCGCCACTGTACAAGTGTACCTTCAAGAAGGTCAGCGAATACTGCTACACCGAGCAGCAGCGCCAGATGTTCATCGACAAGTATGTGGCCGGCGACGAGAACAGCACCGCCCTGCACACACAGCGCTACAAAGGTCTGGGTGAGATGAACCCCGAGCAGCTGTGGGAGACGACGATGAACCCTGAGAACCGCCTCTTGAAGCAGGTGACCATCGAGAACGCCGCCGAGGCCGACGAGATTTTCTCCATGCTCATGGGCGACGACGTGGAGCCACGCCGAGAGTTTATCGAGAAGAACGCCACCTACGCCAACATCGACGCATAAAGCGGGGGCAGTGGCGATGCCACTGCCTACGAGCCGCCCCTGCTACTTTGCAACGCAGCAAAAAGGCAGAAGAACCATTATCATTTGTACTCCCAATGAACGTGCAGATAGAAGAATCGTGGAAGCAGCGCCTGCTGGGAGAGTTCAGCAAGCCTTATTTCCAGCAGCTGACGGAGCGCGTGCGTCAGGAATATGCCTCGACGACGTGCTACCCGCCAGGGCGGCTCATCTTCAATGCCTTCAATCTCTGCCCTTTCAACGAGGTGAAGGTGGTCATCATTGGGCAGGATCCCTACCATGAGCCGGGACAGGCGCATGGACTGAGCTTCTCCGTGCAGGACGGCGTGGTCTTCCCGCCGTCGCTGCAGAACATCTTCAAGGAGATAGAGATGGACTTGGGCGTGCCTGTGCCACAAAGCGGCAACCTCGAGCGATGGGCGCGTCAGGGTGTGCTGCTGCTCAACGCCACGCTGACCGTGCGGGCACATCAGGCCAACAGCCACGCCCTCATAGGCTGGCGCGAGTTTACCGATGCCGCCATCGCCGCACTGGCACGCGAGCGCGAACATCTGGTCTATATGCTGTGGGGCGGCTATGCCCGAGGCAAGGCGTATATGATTGACCGCCAGCGCAATCTCGTGCTGGAAAGCGTCCATCCATCGCCCCTGTCGGCCAATCGTGGCGGGTGGTTCGGGCAGCATCAGTTCTCACGCTGCAACGAATACCTGCGGCAACAAGGGCAACAGCCCATTCAGTGGTAAGCCCTTTTCTGAAAGCAACGGTTGATAAAACTTTTTTTTACCGGTGAAAATTCCCCCCATCCTACAAATCGGCAAAGTGCTCATCTCGTCCGACATCCTGACGGCGGAGTTCTGCTGCGACCTCGATGTGTGTCATGGTGCCTGCTGCATAGAAGGTGACGCCGGCGCTCCTGTTACCCTCGATGAAATCGGGGAAATTGAAGCCTCGCTCGACGCTGTGTGGCCCTTGCTCAGCGCCTCGGCCCAGAGCGTCATCGACCGTCAGGGCGTGGCTTACACCGACCGCGACGGCGACCTTGTCACCAGCATCGTGGACGACAAGAACTGCGTCTTCACCACACCCGGGGAAAACTGTTGCTACTGCGCCTTTGAGTCGGCTTTCCGTCAAGGGCGCTGCCAGTTCTGCAAACCCATCAGCTGCGCCCTCTATCCCATACGCGAGAAGACATTCAGCGACGGCAGCGTAGGCCTGAACTATCACCGCTGGGATATCTGCCAGTGCGGGCGCGACAAGGGACGACAGCTCCACCTGCCTCTCTATCAGTTTTTGAAAGAGCCGCTCATCCGACGTTTCGGAAAGGAGTGGTATGAGCTGCTGTGCGATGTGGCTATTCTGCTCACAGCAAAAAACTGAAGCAAACTGTAGCTCGGAGTTTGCAAATATTTCCTAAATAAAAAAAGAAAGACGCGCCTTTATGCGCGTAATAAATAAATAATGTGTAACTTTGCGCGATGTTTTGCGCAAGTTGCGCTTTTTTACTTATTTTTAGATGTTTTTCAACAACAAGATGAACGTAATTACAAAAACCCTTCAACTGGCTGATGGAAGGACCATCACCATTGAAACTGGGAAGGTAGCCAAGCAGGCCGACGGCTCCGTTGTTCTCCGCATGAACAACACCGTGCTCCTGGCCACCGTCTGTGCCGCCAAGGATGCCGTTCCCGGAACAGATTTCATGCCGCTGCAGGTAGATTATCGTGAGCAGTATTCAGCCGCAGGCCGCTTCCCCGGCGGCTTCACAAAGCGTGAGGGCAAATCCTCTGACTTCGAGATCCTCACGTCGCGTCTGGTGGACCGCGTCCTTCGTCCACTGTTCCCCGGCAACTATCATGCCGAAGTGTTTGTCAACGTCATGCTGCTGTCGGCCGACGGTGTAGACCAGCCCGATGCGCTGGCAGGATTCGCCGCATCGGCTGCACTGGCATGTTCAGATATTCCTTTCGAGTGCCCCATCTCTGAGGTACGTGTGGCTCGTGTCAACGGCAAGTATGTCATCGACCCCACCTTCGAGCAGATGAAGCACGCCGACATGGACATCATGGTGGGCGCTTCTGCCGACAACATCATGATGGTGGAAGGCGAGATGAAAGAGGTGAGCGAGCAGGATCTGCTGGGCGCTTTGAAGGCCGCCATGGAGGCCATCAAGCCCATGTGCGAGCTGCAGTCTGAGCTGAGCAAGGAGCTGGGCAAGGACGTGAAGCGCGAGTACAACCACGAGGTGAACGACGAGGCGCTGCGCGAGCGCATGAACAAAGAGCTCTACCAGCCCGCCTACGACATCACCAAGCAGGCTCTGCCCAAGCAGGAGCGTGCCGATGCCTTCGACAAGCTGTTGGCTGACTTCAAGGAGAAGTTCTTCGCCGAGCGTGCCGCATCTACCGAACCTACCGAACCTACCGAACCTACCGAACCTACCATCTCCGACGAAGAATACGAGGCCATGATGGAGCGCTACTACCACGATGTGGAGCGCGATGCCATGCGCCGCTGCATCCTCGACGAGGGCATACGTCTCGACGGCCGTAAGACCACCGACATACGCCCCATCTGGTGCGAGGTCAGCCCCCTGCCCATGCCTCACGGAAGCTCTATCTTCACACGTGGCGAGACGCAGAGCCTCTCCACCTGCACGCTGGGCACCAAGCTCGACGAGAAGCTGGTGGACGACGTGCTCGACAAGAGCTACATGCGCTTCCTGCTCCACTACAACTTCCCCCCGTTCTGCACCGGCGAGGCCAAGGCACAGCGCGGCGTAGGCCGTCGTGAGATAGGTCACGGACACCTGGCATGGCGCGCACTGAAGGGACAGATTCCCGAGGATTTCCCCTACACCGTGCGTCTCGTGTCGCAGATTCTGGAGTCCAACGGCTCCAGCTCGATGGCTACTGTCTGCGCAGGCACACTGGCCCTGATGGACGCCGGCGTGCCCATGAAGAAGCCCGTCTCGGGCATCGCTATGGGTCTCATCAAGAATCCCGGAGAGGACAAGTACGCCGTGCTGAGCGACATCCTGGGCGACGAGGATCACCTGGGCGACATGGACTTCAAGACCACCGGCACACGCGACGGCCTGACTGCCACGCAGATGGACATCAAGTGCGACGGCCTGTCGTTTGACATCCTGGAGAAGGCACTCATGCAGGCCAAGGCCGGCCGTGAGCACATCCTGAAATGCCTCACCGACACCATCGCCGAGCCGCGTCCCGAGCTGAAGCCGCATGTGCCACGCATCGAGGCCTTCGAGATTCCGAAGGAGTTCATCGGTGCCGTCATCGGCCCTGGCGGAAAGATTATCCAGCAGATGCAGGAAGACACCAAGACCGTCATCACCATCGACGAGGAAGACGGCGTGGGCAAGGTGCAGGTCTCTGGACCCAACAAGGAGTGCATCGATGCCGCCGTCCGTAAGATTCGCGCCATCGTGGCTGTGCCCGAGGTGGGCGAGGTCTACGAAGGCACCGTGCGCAGCATCATGCCTTACGGCTGCTTCGTCGAGATCATGCCGGGCAAGGACGGCCTGCTGCACATCAGCGAGATTGACTGGAAACGCTTGGAGACCGTCGAGGAGGCAGGCATCAAGGAGGGCGACAAGCTCACCGTGAAGCTGCTGGAGATTGACCCGAAGACGGGTAAGTACAAGCTTTCGCACCGTGTGCTCATCCCGAAGCCCGAGGGCTACGTGGAGCGTCCCGCACGTCGTGAGCGCCCCGAGCGTCCTGAGCGTGGCGAGCGTGGTGAGCGCCCTGAGCGTGGCGAGCGCCGCCAGCCCCGCACCGACCGCCCTGACCGTGGCGACCGCCGCGGTCCGCGTCCCGAGCGTGGTGAGCGTCCCGACCGCTTTGAGCACCGTCACGACGAGGAGTATCGCGACCCGCAGCAGAACAAAGAGCCTCGCGACTTCAGCGATGCCCTTGACCACATGGACTTCTAATTCCAACAAATAAAAACTCCCTTCGTGCTAAGCCTGCGCGAAGGGAGTTTTTTTTTGGCAATGATATAGCAGTTGACCTATTCATGCGCAGCCATCCCCTCTTGAACCCTGCCCTTACGGGGAGGGGCAGGGGTGGGGTCTGTAATGTCAGTAATGTTCTTTGCTGCCACTCCTTTGCTGCCACTCCTTTGCTGCCACTCCTTTGCTGCCACTCCTTTGCTGCCCCTCCTTTGCTGCCACTCCTTTGCTGCCACTCCTTCGCTGCCACTTCTTTGCAGCCCACTCTTCGCTGAAACTTCTTCGCCCACACTCTTCGCTGACAGGATATTACTGATATTACAGACCCCACCCC
>JAEEPZ010000016.1 GCA_016285055.1 Prevotella sp. | reverse complement strand
GTAGCCGACGATGCCGGCCAGACCTGGCTGCTCTATCACGGTTTTCAGGCCAGCGATGTCGATGCAGGCCGCGTCACCTATCTCGACCGCATCGTATGGGGTGCCGACGGTTGGCCCACCATCCAAGGCATGCGTCCCTCCGTCGAGTCGCAGGTGCCGCTCTTCGGCGATGCAGCAGGCATCGACAGCCCTCAGCAGCAGGCCGATGCCGACTATCTCCTGCTGCCCACCGAGTCCAAGGGCATGTACCGCCTGGAGGCTCCCGGCGAGCAGCCCTTCAGCTGGCAGCTCTATGCCCTCAACGGCAGCCGCCTCCGTCGTGGCACAGCCAGCACCACCGCCATCGTCGACGCCTCCACAGCCAGCCCCGGCATCTATGTGCTTCAGGTGCAGGGCCCTCAGGGCATCCAGAGCCGCAAAGTGCTGCTCCACTGACCATCGCCACTTTCGCCGCATGTAAGGAAACGCAAGAAGGCCTTCTTCAACGTCTTTATAGCTCATCTTGCACACACTAGATAGGAGCGGAGGACACGCTAGTAGGCCTCCGCTTCTAGTAAAACAACTTGTTTTACCTTTCAAAGGCATAGGTTTTGATGACCAAAGTTGGCCACTTTCGAAGGTAAAACAAGTTGTTTTACTTCATCAACCCATAGTCTTTCAATCACAAAGTGCGCTACTAAGCAGCAGCAAGTGCACCAGTAGGAACCATCAGAAGACCTACTTGCGGGCCTCCCCCATGATGTTAATTAGTCTTAAATCGTAGTGCGTTCGGATTTTTTTGCCTAACTTTGCTGCACTAATAACCAAATGGACTATCGATCATCATGATTCACATATACCGCCTGATCTGTTTTCTACTGGCCATAAGCCCCCTGCCGCTCCATGCAGCAAGCGGAAGTATAGGGGAATGGCTCGACAAACTCGATGCCAGCCTCGAGCAGCGCGACCACTATGAACAGCTGCGCACGGACCGCATCGACCAGCTGCGCGACGGCCTGCCGCAGGCGCGAGCCGAAGGGCGTGAGTTTGAACAGCTCTACCAACTTTTCAACGAGTACAAGAGCTATTGCTACGACTCTGCCCGATACTATGCCTACGAATGCCTGAACCTGGCCGAGGCGCAAGAGGATGCCGCCCGCATCGTGGAGGCGAAGAATGCGCTGGCCTTCTCGCTCATCTCCGCTGGCATACTCAGCGAGGCCAACGGATTTCTGCAGAGTATCGACCGCCAGCAGCTCAGCGGCCATCTGCTGCAGGACTACTACGAGCGCAACAGCCAGCTGTGGCGGTCGATGGCCGACTATGTGAACGAGGAACCTTTCTACACGAAGTACATCACGCAGAGCAATGCTTATCTGGACTCGCTGATGCAGATCACGGCAGAGAACACCATCCAGTGGTGGTCGTACAGAGGCTCCCGGCAGATGCGCGACCATCAGTATCAGGACGCCCTGGAGTCGTTTACCCAGGTGCTCAGCCTCTGCGACTCGGACTTGCACCAGCGGGCCATGACGACAGCTGAGATGGCGTGGGCCTACATCTACCTGGACAACGAGGACAAGGCGATCGAGTACTTTGCACAGTCGGCCATTGCCGATAATGAATCGGCCACACGCGAGATCACGGCGCTCTATCACCTGTCGCGGCTCATCTACAAGCGGGGCGACTACGAGCGGGCGAGCCACTATGTGCATCAGGCCTTGGAGGATGTGAACTTCTACAACACCCGCCTGCGCAAGGTGGAGATCAACGACATACTGCCCATCATCGAGCAAGACCGCTACGACGCCGTGCGCAGCCAGCGCAACTGGCTGTCGGTGGCCACGGGCCTGGTGGTGGTGCTGCTGATAGCCATCCTGCTGAGCTACTGGTTTATACGCAGGAAGAACAGAAAGCTGACCGAAGCCCGCGAGACGATAGCCGGACAGCTGGCCGAGCTGCAACAGGCCAACCGCCAGCTGAAAGAGGCCGACAAGATCAAGAATGCCTACATAGGCCGTTCGTTCTATACCAATGCCGAGTTTGTGGAGAAGCTCGAGAAGCTGTTCCTTGCCCTCGACCGCAAGATTGCCACACGCCAGTATGAGGAGCTGCGCTCTACCCTGAAGCAGTCGACGCTGAACACGGAGCGTGAGAATATGTTCCAGGCTTTCGACGAGACTTTCCTGAAACTCTTCCCCGACTTCGTGGAGCGATACAATGAGCTCTTCGAGGAGAAAGACCGCAAGAAGCCCGCTAACGACGTGTCGCTGACCAGCGAGATGCGCATCTTTGCCCTGATTCGACTGGGCATCAATGATACAGAGCGCATCGCCAAGTTCCTCGACTACTCCGTTCATACGGTCAACACCTACAAGACGCGCATCAAAAACCGCTCAAAAGTGGAGAATGACCAGTTTGAACGGCTGATTATGGAGATTTAGCCCCAATATTTCGATAATACAAAGTGCTGGCAGCTGAAACGTCAAGTCCCTGGCTGCCAGCACCTTCTATTTTGTATTAACGGAGATGGGTTATACATTCGCTTGTTTTCTTCGTCAGGTGCGGAAAAACCTCTAATTTTGCAGAAGAAAAATCGCAAAAGAATTATCCGACAATGAAGAAACTATTCACTTTGATTATCATGCTGGGATGCCTGACAACCACTCAGGCAGCCGAGACGCTCGATCCTCAGGCCAATCCCAATGCAGTGGTCAGCGCTGGTAAGGCACGCTTCACTGTGCTCACTCCTGAGATGATACGCATCCAGTATAGTGATAGACAGCTGTTCGAGGACCGCGCCACCTTCGCCGTCGTGAACCGCAGGCTGCCCGTGCCCGCGTTCACCAAGGAGGAGCGCGACGGGTACCTATATATCAAGACCGACGTGCTGACCCTACAATATAAAATAGGTGGAGTGATCAGCAGCAAGCCCAGTAGCGACGTGCTTACCATCCGTTTCCAGATGAACAATCGTCAGGTGACGTGGTATCCCGGCAAGGACGACGCGCTGAACCTGAAGGGAACGACGAGGACCCTCGACGGACAGATAGGCGACAACAAGCGGCAGGAGATGGAGAACGGTATTCTCTCGCGTGCCGGATGGAGCGTGATCGACGAGTCGCCGCGGACTAGGCGTGGCGACGGTTCGACGACCTTCGCCTTCGACAAGCGGTATGACGGCATCGACTGGGTGGCAGAGCCCGTCGACAAGGATGCCGTGGACTGGTACTTCATGGGCTACGGACATCAGTACAAGAAGGCGCTAGGCGACTTCATCAAGATAGCCGGCCGCCAGCCCATGCCTCCGCTCTACGTCCTCGGCTACTGGTACAGCAAATACCAGCGCTACACCTCGGATGAGTTCATGGAAATCGTCAACGACGTGAAGCGCAACCAGATACCGATGGACGTGATGATATTCGACATGGACTGGCACACCGAGGGATGGACGGGCTGGACCTGGGACCCCACGGCCATTCCCGATCCCGAGGGACTGATAGACTGGATGCACCGCCAGGGACTGAAGGTGAGCCTGAACCTGCATCCTGCCGACGGCGTAGATGACGATGAGGACTACTTCACTGAGGTGCGCAACGACATGGGGATGGACACTACGGCCAAGGTGGTGCCCTGGAACCTGTCCGACCCCAAGTTCTATCACTCGATGTTCAACCGTATCATCCGGGCACGCGAGCACCAGGGAGTGGACTTCTGGTGGATTGACTGGCAGCAGAACCTCACCAGCAAATATGTGGACGGGCTGGGCGAGACCTTCTGGTGCAACCACGTGTTCTACAACGACATGCGCCTGAACCGCCCCAACCACCGCCCGCTGATATTCCATCGCTGGGGCGGGCTGGGCAGTCACCGCTATCCCATAGGCTTCTCGGGCGACTCGTTCACCACCTACGGCACACTGGCCTGGCAGCCTTACTTCACCGCCACAGCCTCCAACGTGTGCTTCGGCTACTGGGGCCACGACCTGGGCGGACACCAGCAGACGGGCGACAACGACCCGGAGATCTACCTGCGCTGGATGCAGTACGGTGTCTTCACACCCATCTTCCGCACCCACGCCACCAACTGGCCCGGCATTGAGCGCCGCATATGGAAGTACGACAACTTCCCACTCTTGCTCGAGACGGTGAAGCTGCGCTATGCCCTCATGCCCTACATCTACACCGCCTGCCGACAGGCCTACGACACAGGCGTCAGCATCTGCCGCCCCCTCTACTACGAGTGGCCTGAGCAGAACGAGAGCTACCTCTATGAAGACGAATACATGTTTGGCGACGACATCCTCGTGGCGCCTGTCGTCAGCCCGTCGGGTGCCGACGGGAAGACCGTGCGCCGCACATGGCTGCCCGAGGGCCGATGGTTCGACGTGTGCCGCAATCAGGTAGTGGAAGGCAAGCGCTCGTTCACCGACAGCTACACACAGCAGGAGATACCCTATTTCTACCGTGCCGGCAGCATCATCGTCAACAACCCGCCCATGCTCAACCTGAACACCCGCCCCGACCGCCTCATCGTGAAGGTGGTGCCCGGCGGCGACGGACAGACATCGCTCTATGAGGACGAGGGCGACAGCGAGGCCTACAAGAACGGCGAGTTCACCACCACGACGATGCGCCACCAGGCCAACACGCTGACCATAGAGCCGCGCAAGGGCCGCTTCAGCGGGATGCCAGAGGCACGCGCCTACACCGTGGAGTTCATAGGCACCGACCGCCCGCAGGCTGTCAGCATCAACGGCAACAAGTGCAGCAACGGTGTGTGGAACTATGACGAGCAGCGCCGCGTGGCCACCGTCTATGTGCCCATCACAGAGTGCGGCAAGACCATCAAGGTGGAACTGAAATAATGGATGATTGATAACGAATTAAAACGAAACATATAGCCATGCAGATTACTAATATGAAGCGCCTTGTCAACAGGAAGTGCCTGATTGTTTTATCATTTCTCATTTGTCATTTATCGTTGAGCCAAGCAGTGGCGCAGGAGCTGTGGGCCGTGGGCAGCGCAGTACCCGGCGGTGCTCAGAAGCTGGAAAAGGTGGCCGACGGCGACTATAAGTTCGTGGGAGCCCTGAAGGCCGGCGAGCTGCGCATCCAGACACAGCGCAAGGCAGGACGCGACACACGCTACCTGAATGCGCTGCTGCCCGATGCCAACATCGCCAACCGAGGAACAGCATACACCGAGAGCAACGAGGCCGGCGAGGCCTGGCAGGTGGTGGTGAGCGAAGACCGCTATCGCTTCCACGTCTACACCAGCAACCGTGTGCTCAGGGGCGAGATAGTGCAGCCCTGGGGCGAGCTGTTCATTGCAGGCGGCGCCACCGACGTGGGCTGGAAGTGCGAAGGCAAGATGCTGCTCATGCAGCAGGATATCGACAATCCCTTCATCTGGACATGGGAAGGCGAGCTGAAGAATCACCCCGACGTGGAGGAAAGCCGCAGCTTCAAGTTCCAAGGACAGGACCGCTGGCATCCGAAGAGCCTCCATCCCTTCGTGCAGGACACCGACATACTGAATGAACAGCACCTGCGCACAGGCGGCAACGACACGAAGTGGGCCGTCACGAAGGAAGGACGCTACCGCATCACCGTAGACCTGCTCAACGAGACGGTCAACGCTACACTGGTGAAGTGAACAACGCATATAAAAGCATTAAATAACTAATAACAATGATCTAACTTATGAAGAAGAATTTACTCATCACGCTCCTCTGCGCCGTAGGAGCACTGTGGAGCTACGAGGCTCAGGCCTTGGAGCAGAAAGACGGCGTCTATCAGATTGCGACAGCTCAAGACCTGGTTGACTTCTCAGCCCTGGTGAACGGCGGCGAACAGGCTGCCAACGCCGTGCTGACGGCCGACATCGACATGACCCCGGTGGAAGACTTCACGCCCATCGGCTCGGTGGCTACCCCCTACAAGGGTACCTTCGACGGTCAGGAGCATTTCATTCACAACCTCTACATCAACCTGCCCGAGCAGGAGTATGTGGGACTCTTCGGCGTGCTCAACGACGGTGCCTATATCAAGAACATCGTGATGGATGCGCTGTGTGAGATCAACGGCAAGTGCTTCGTCGGCGGTCTGGCCGGCGGCACCAACGGCGGCGGCATCGTCACCTTCGAGAACTGCGGCAACGCCGGCATGGTGGGTGCTCAGGAGCAGAACGCTGCCGGCATCATCGGCGTGAGCATGAGCAGTGCCTGCGGCATCAAGCTCATCCGCTGCTTCAACGTGGGCGGCGTGGCCGGTGGACGCGAGAGCGCAGCACTCTGTGGATGGGTAGGCGACAGAAACAGCGAGATCACCAACTGCTACAACGCAGGATGGGTGTCGGGCGTCGACGGCAACAACTACCTCTGGCGTAACGGCAACGGCAAGGGCACCGGCAACTACGACAGCTACGGCGCTCAGGGCGATGCCATCAGCGACAATCCACTCGACCTGGAGAGCGGACTCGTGGCCTACACCATGAACGGCAACCAGTCGCAGGACGTCATCTGGTATCAGAAGCTCGGCGAGGACGCCTATCCCGTTCCCTTCGCTTCCCACGGCGTGGTCTACGCTGTCGGCGACCTCAACTGCGACGGCACCTCGAAGGGCGGAGAGACCACCTTCTCGAACAGCAACGAGTCGAACCGCGACCCGCACCAGTTCAGCAAAGGCGTCTGCACAGTCTGTGGCGAGGTGGACGTTGACTATCTGGCACTCACCGACGGTGCCTACACCATCAACAGCGCCGACGACCTGGCTTGGTTTGCCGCTTTGGTCAACCGTGGACACAAGAACGTCAGCGCCCGACTGGCGGCCGACATCGACTTCACTTCTTACACTCAGCAGGACGTGATGATAGGCGGCGACCCCTATTCTGCCAATGAGAACGACGACAAGATGGCCTTCGAGGGCGGCACCTTCGACGGTCAGGGACACACCATTACTATTAATTATAATGTAAGCTACGACGGCGTGGCCCTCTTCAAGGTGGTGCGCAACGCCAACATCCGCAACCTCGTGGTGAAGGGTGCCATCGAGAGCACGCAGCGCTTCATCGGCGGTCTGGGCTTCACCAGCCGCGGCAACAGCACCTTCGAGAACATCATCGTCGATGTGGACATCACAGGCAGCTTTGCCGGCGATGCTACCGACGGCGGCTTCTTCGCCGTGTGCCACGAGTGGGCCACCTTCCGCAACTGCGCCTTCATCGGCTCGATGGTGGCTCCCGAGAGCGAGGGCAGCGCTGCCATCATCGGCTATGCCCACGGCTCGGTGGAGACCAAGATTGAGAACTGCTACGTGGCAGCCCGCGAGATGATACTCACCGGCAACTCCACGCTGCTGGCACGCCACGTCGACAACCGCATCAACTGCTACTTCACCGACAATGTGCTCTATAACGACGACGACGCCACGATGGTGGCACAGGAGGCACTGGCCACCGGCGAGCTCTGCTACCTCATCAACAAAGGCGGCAACACCGACGCCTGGCGACAGAACCTCGGACAGGATGCCTATCCCGTTCCCTTCGCCGACCACGCCATGGTCTATGCCAACGGTGGCGAATACTGCGACGGCACCATGAAGCCCGACATCACCTACAGCAACACGCAGGGCGACGTGGTGCGCGACGAGCACCAGTATGCCAACGACATCTGCTCGGCCTGCGGCGCACGCATCATCCGCAACGCTCAGCAGCTCCTGGCTCTGGCAGAAGCCGTGAACACCGGCGCTGAGACACGCTACATCGAAGTGGACATGGTGGAGGACATCGACCTGAAGGGCATCACAACCTTCGAAGGCATCGGCACACGCTACGACGAGGAGACGGGCGAGGTGAACGAAGAGGGCAACCCCATCATGCAGGACGTGAAGCATCCGTTCAACGGCAGCTTCGACGGCCACGGCCACAAGGTGTCGAACATGGTCATCGACGTGGTGACCGGCAACAAGGGCTTCATCGGCTTCATTCAGGCTGGCTCTACTGTCAAGAACCTCATCGTTGACAACACCTGCGAAATCTACTCCATCGGTTGGTCGGCCGGCATCGTCGGCGCTTCCACCGGCAAGGGTGTGCTCACCATCGAGAACTGCGGCAACGAGGCACTGGTCAACGTCGGCGCCGACGGCCCCAACGGAGCAGGCATCCTGGGCGTCAACGACCGCAGCGAGGCCACCGTGCGCATCATCAACTGCTACAACACCGGCGACATCGTAGGACAGCGCGAGTGCGGCGCCATCTCAGGATGGCTCGGCGATTACTTCGAGGTGGTCAACTGCTACAACAGCGGCATGGTGGCTCCTGAGTCGGTCGACGGCATACGCACCTTCGCACGCTACAACGGCGGCGACGGCGACACACGCTTCGTCAACTGCTTCGAGGTGCTTGGCTCACAGGTGAAGGCTGCAGAATTTGAAGACGTGGCCAGCGGCAAGCTCTGCTACGACATCAATCAGGGCGCCGGCGAGAACATCTTCTTCCAGACCCTGGGCACCGACGAGCATCCTGTGCTCGACGCCACCCACGGCACCGTCGTGCTGAAGGACGGCCAGTATGTGAACAGCACTGAGGATGCCATCGAGAACGTGACGGTCAGCAAGATGGCCGAGGGCATCTACACGCTCAGCGGCACCCGCGTCGGCAACGCTCATCGCGGCCTGATGATTGTTCGTCAGAGCGACGGCACGGTCAAGAAAGTTTTGAAATAAGGTTAGTTAGTAATTGTTAGTAAGGATGACTTTTAGAAAAGGTTTTTTATGCTTCGGTCTGGCCATCGCTGTGAGAGCGGTGGCCCAGACTGCTTTTCTGACGGCTGACAGCATCGCCGTGTTCTATCCCAAGAACTACGACGCCACTCAGCACCAGCCGTCGCCCATCTTTGTTCACGAACTGACACCTTCCACCCTCCACCTTCCATCCTCCACCCTCCAGCCAGTGTTCACAACCACTGCCGACGGCCACAGCATCGCCACCATTCATGTGGGCAGCGATGTCGACCTCTACGGCACAGGCGAGGTGACTGGCCCGCTGCGCCGCAACGGACGCACCATCAGCCTATGGAACGTCGACACACCGGCCTACGGCGTTGACGGCGGCTCGCATCTCTATCAGAGCCACCCGTGGGTGATGGGGCTAAGGCCTGACGGCACAGCCTTCGGCATCATTGCCGACAACACCTGGAAGCAGACCATCACCACCTCCGACGACATTGTCTTCAACAGCGAGGGGCCAGCCTTCCGCGTGGTCATCATCGAGCGTGAGAGTCCGCAGGCAGTGATGCAGGCACTCGTCAACCTGACCGGCACGATGGAGCTGCCACCGCTGTGGTCGCTGGGCTATCAGCAGTGCCGATTCAGCTATCATCCCGACACTCGGGTGAAAGAGATTGCCGACCTGCTGCGCCAGCACCGCATACCGTCAGACGTCATCTGGATGGACATCCACTACATGGACAGCTACAAGATTTTCACCTTCCATCCCAAGGAGTTCTCCGACCCCAAGGGATTGAACGACTATCTGCACCAGAAGAACTTCAAGACGGTCTATATGATTGACCCCGGCGTGAAGGCAGAGCCAGGATATTTTGTTGACGATCAGGGCACCGCAGGCGACTACTGGGTGAAAGACCACGACGGCAAGCCCTATGTGGGCAACGTCTGGCCCGGACCCTGCCATTTCCCCGATTTCACTCGCGAGGAGGTGCGTACCTGGTGGGCCACGCTCTATAAGGACTATATGGCCACAGGCATCGACGGCGTGTGGAACGACATGAACGAGCCGTCGGTCTTCGGCGGTCCTGGCGGCACCATGCCTGTTGACAACCGCCACAGCATAGGTTCGCACCTGCGTTTCCACAATGTGTTCGGCCTCAACATGGTGCGCGCCAGCCGTCAGGGCCTGCTGCTGGCCAATCCCGACAAGCGACCCTTCATCCTCTCGCGTTCCAACTTCCTCGGCGGTCACCGCTATGCCGCCACATGGACCGGCGACAACCTCTCGTCGGTCGACCAGATGAAGCTCAGCGTCCCCATGTCGCTGACACTGGGCCTGAGCGGGCAGCCCTTCAACGGGCCTGACATCGGCGGATTCTGCGAGAACGCCAACGCCGAGCTGCTGGCACAGTGGACGGCCATGGGCGTGTTCTTCCCCTTCGTGCGCAACCACACCATCGACGGCAGTGTCGACCAGGAGCCGTGGGCTTTCGACGGCGCCGTCCTCGATGCCTGCCGCACCGCCATCGAGCGCCGCTACATGCTCATGCCCTACGTCTACACCGCCTTCCGCGAGGCCAGCATCGACGGCATGCCCGTCATGCGTCCGCTCTTCATGGCCGACCCCAAAGACCGCTCCTTGCGCAGCGAGGACCAGGCCTTCCTCTTAGGCGGCGACCTGATGATCACTCCCCGCTGGGCCGAGAACGTAGCACAGCCCCACGGCGGCTCCTGGCAAATCGTCAACCTGACAGCTGTGCCGGCACACCGTGACGACTATCAACCCGAGCTGCGCCAGCGTCCCGGCTCCATCATCCCCATGGCCAACCTCGCACAGAGCACCGCCGAGCTGCGCACCGACTCGCTCACGCTCCTCGTCTGTCTCGACACCAACGGCAAAGCCTGCGGACAGATATACGAAGACGACGGCGACGGCTTCAGCTATCGCGAAGGCAACTACCTGCTCAGCCGTTTCGATGCCACACTGCAGAAGCGCCAGCTCACCGTGACGACGGCCCCTGCCGAGGGCAAGAGACCTCAAGCCGACCGCACCCTGCGCATCGGCTACGTGAAAAACGGACGCGTGCAGTATTCCGACTGGCAGCAAGGCAACACAGCAACCATGAAAGTTAAGAACTAAATACCTCATCAACTAAACATCAACTATTATGAACAAGAAATTTACATCACTGCTTGCACTGGCACTCTGCTGCCTGTCGGGCACCAGCGCATGGGCACTGGAAAAGAACGCTGACGGCGTCTATCAGATTGGCAACGCCGATCAGCTCATTGAGTTTGCCAAGATAGTAAATGGCACCGACGCCGAGGCAGAGCCTGCCGCCAACGCCGAGCTCACTGCCGACATCGACATGACGGACAAGGCATGGACGCCCATCGGCGACAATGACCACCGCTACGTCGGCACCTTCAACGGCAACTACCACGTCATCGACAACCTGAAGATCGAGGGTGGCGACAAGATCGGCATCTTCGGTGTGGTCAACGGCGGCTGCGTCATCAAGAACCTCATTGCCGGTCCCGGCAACGTGGTGAAGGGCGGCGCCATGATTGGCGGCATCGTCGGAGCCAGCGACGGCTCAGGATGGGTGACGCTTGAGAACGTGGGCCATGAGGGCTATGTTGAAGGTACAGGCGCTAACTGCTGCGCCATCATCGGCGTGGTGATGAACGGCGGACCCGCTACGCGCATCCTCGACTGCTACAACACCGGCGACGTGACCGGCGGCTGGGAGAGTGCCATCATCAGCGGATGGTTCGGCGGCCACGGCAGCGTCGAGGTGAAGGGCTTCTGGAACACGGGCAAGATGCTCAACGGCCAGGACGGCGCCAACTCACTCTGGCGCAACGGCTCAGGCATCACCACCGAGCGCATCTTCCACCTCTATGCCGACCAGGGTGCCACCGTCATCGCCGAGGGCGACATGACATCAGGCAAGCTGGCCTACGCACTCAACGGCAACAAGGATGCCGGCGTGTGGCGCCAGAACCTCGAGGGCAACACCAAGGACGCACACCCCACTTTCATTCCCTCTCACGCTATGGTCTATGCCAACGGTGCACTGCTGTGCGACGGCATCACGCCGAAGACCGGCTCCGACCTCACGTTCTCCAACCATGAGGGCAGCACCGTAGACGACCACAACTTCGTCGACGGCTTCTGCACCGTCTGTGGCCTGTGGCAGGACGACTTCGTAGTTGCCGATGCCGACGGTTACTTCAACATTGCCAACGGCGTCCAGCTCAACTGGTTTGCATACCTCGTCAACGTCAAGGGTCAGGGAGCCAGCAACGCCCGTCTCACTGCCGACATTGACATGAAGGATCTGGGCTTCACTCCCATCGGCCAGGACATGAAGGACTACAAGGGACACTTCGACGGACAGGGACACCGCATCCTCAACCTCGTCACCAATGCCGACCGCCAGAACCAGGCGCTCTTCGGACAGGCTGTAGGCGGCGCCATCATCGAGAACATCATCATCGACAAGTCGTGCGTCATGCAGGGCACAGCCTTCACGGCCGGCATCCTCGGCCACGTGTGGGGCGACGGCGTCATCGTGCGCAACTGTGGCAACGAGGCCGACATCATCGGCTCGGCACAGAACGCAGCTGGCATCGTGGGCTGCTCGGAGAAGAGGGTACACATCAGCAACTGCTACAACATCGGCACCATCACCGGTTCACACGAGAACGCCGGCATCTGCGCATGGATGGGTGCCAACGAGTCGACCATCGAGAACTGCTGGAGCACAGCCACCGGCATCAACGGCGAGGCACTCTGGCGCAAGGGCGAGGTGAAAGGACAGAACATGTACCAGATTGAAGGTCAGCAGGGCACTGCCTTTACCCTGGAGCAGATGAAGAGCGGCGAGCTCTGCTACAAACTCAACGGCAACAGCAGCGAGGCTCCCGCCTGGTTCCAGAAGATTGGCACCGATGCCTATCCCCTACCCTTCGGCACCGACGTGGTCTATGCCAACGGCACGCTGCAGTGCGACGGCATCACGCCCATGGAAGGCAGCGAGATTTCTTTCTCGAACAACGAGGGCAACTCCGTGGCCGGACATGACTACAACGATTGGGGATTCTGCAAGAACTGCGGCGACGTGCAGGCCGACTTCCTAAAAGCCAACGCCGACGGATTCTTCGAGCTGGCTGACGAGAAGCAGCTCAGCTGGTTCGCACACTATGCTACCAGAGAGGCACAGAATGCCAACGCCCTGCTCACCGCCGACATCGACATGGCCGACGTGAAGGACTTCCCCGGCATCGGCTACAACGGTAAGGCCTTCACCGGCACACTCGACGGACAGAATCACATCATCAGCCATCTCGTCATGGATCTCCCCGAGGAGGACAATGTGGGACTCGTGCGCGACATCACCGCCGGAGCCTGCATCAAGAACATCACCATCGATGCCACCTGCTACTTCAAGGGCAAGAAATTCACCGCCGCCTTCGTAGGCCATGTCAGCGGCAACGGCGCGGCTGAGCTCGCTCAGTTAGGCAACGAGGCCGACGTGGAGACCGTCGACCAGAATGCCGGCGCCATCGTGGGATGCAACACCTCCGGCGAGCTGAAGCTGACGCTCACCAACTGCTACAACACCGGCACCATCACCTCCGGCTGGGAGGCTGGCGGTCTGTCAGGATGGCTGGGCAACGACGCCATCACCACCAACTGCTACAACATGGGACTGGTGGTCAACGGCGAGTCCTTTGCTCGTGGCAACAACATCCAGATCACCAACTGCTTCGACCCTGTCACCAACTGGCCCGCACTGCCCGCAAGCCCCATTGAGGACTTCACCAACGGCACCATCTACACCGCCCTCAGCGAGGCTGCTCCCGGCATCTGGTTCCTCAGCGCAGAGGTGGACGGTCACCCCGTGCTCTACAACACAGGCATCACCACCGGCATCAGCGAGATGAAGGAAAATGCTGTCAACGACAGATGCATCTACAACATCAACGGCCAGCGCGTGCTGCAGGCTCAGAAGGGTCTCTTCATCGTCAATGGCAAGAAGGTGGTTGTGAAGTAAAAAAACACTTCAACCCATCCTAAAGCGGGTTCCCCATTTCCCTGGCTCTCTGTGCCGGGGGAATGGGGAACTGGCTTTTAAGGAGGACAGGGTAAGCGGTGCGTCTGTGCCATCTGGCGCTTCTCCTCGTCGGTCTTCACGGTGCCGCTTGAAGTCTTTCAAGGCAGGTGTTGGCTGCCGCTCTTTCCGTCCCTGGTCATAGATGACTGACTTTGGCCCGGCATCAAATCAAGCTCGCGCATTAATTACAGTCCTTCTATTTCCTGGGCGGTGAGACCGATAATCTCCGCGATGTCTTCAACGGGATAGCCTTTGACCTTCATCCTGAGGGCGGCGTCGAGCTTGTCTTGCTTTAGTTTCGCCTTGGCTTCCTCCGCCTTGGCCTCGGCTTCCTCCGCCTTGGCCTCGGCTTCTTCAACCTTGGCCTCGGCTTCTTCCGCCTTGGCCTTGGCTTCTTCCGCCTTGGCCTTCATTTCATTTAGCTTATCCTTAGCTTCTTTTATTTTATCTTCCCAGTCGCTTTCTAAAGTCCTCATGGTAGAAACTCGATCCCAGAACTTGTCGTAGGCACGCATTTCGGCATCGGTGAAGGCAGCGCGTTCCAGGATTTCGAGGGCTTCGTTCACTTCCGTGTTCTCCAGCAGTTCGGCCGGAGCTTCGCGTGTGTTCTCGTCAATCTCGGTGAGGAAGCGGAGCCACAGCACCTGCATCTTGCGCTCGTTGATGGTCTGGGGCTTGAATTTCGGCAGTTCCACGAAGATAAGGTGCAAGCCGTCAATCACCTTGTCAGTGTACTTGTCGTGGACGAGGTGGTAGTAGTGATAGTAGTCGTCCACGTCCTTCATGAACGCAGCGTTGACGAAGTTCAAGGCATAGACGGGCTGCAGGTTCTTATACTTCATGCCCTTGTTGGTCTGTGCCACGTATGCCTTCGAGGCATTCAGCAGGACGCGCTTCTTGAACGATTCCGTCCACGTCATCTGCATCTCCACGATGAACTCGCGCTGCTTGTTGTCCTTGCAGCACACGTCCACGATGCTGTATTTCTCAGCCTCAGTGCGCTCGGGAATCTGGTCGGCTGGCCAGTACTCGATACTCTCCACGCGCTCGTCGTCCTTCAGGGGCAGAAGGGCATTAAGCAGACTGATGACAAGGTGCTTATGCTGGCCGAACACCTTCTTAAAGGTAAGGTCGGCTCTCGGGTCTAAATATTTTCCCATAATCATTATTCTTTTGAATGACGGCTTGTATATAACTAACGGTTATAATCGCTGTTTGCCTGGGAGCACTGGCATCTTCACCCGCATCGATAGCGGGCAAGGACGCCCGCGCTCCCTGATTTGGCTGCAAAGGTAATAACTTCCTGCGACATAACCGACGAAGATGTATGAAAAAACATGAAAAGGGGGCGAAATAATTACACATCTCGGGGGGAGTAGCCCTGAAGGGGCGGTGGAATACAGGCAGGGGCAACGCCCCTGCATAGTGCAGCAGAACAACAAGCCCTGAAGGGGCGGCAGAATATTCTGTTGTCCCTTCGGGCTTCATTTGTTGGTGGTCAACTGTTTACAGGGGCGTTGCCCTGCCTGCATTCCGTCGTCTCTTCGGGACTTAGGGTGGTGGGTGCGCCATGATACAGGGGCGATGCCCCTGCCTGGACGATTGGTGCTCACCATCGTCCTCCGTCGTCCCTTCGGGACTTTCGCTGCGCATTGCCCGCCGCGTAGCTCAATGCGCAGCCATTCCCCCCCCTTGCAAGGGGGGGCAGGGGGGGATTCACTCTGCGCAGATGAATCCCCCTCTAACTCCCCCTTTGCAAGGGGGAGAATAAGTTACCTCTGCAACGGCTACATGACGGCGCAGCCATTCCCCTCCTTTTCTAAAGGAGGGGTTAGGGGTGGTTTGTCAGAGATGTCCCAACCTCTTTACAGCCCCAAAGGGGCGGCAGAATATTCCGTCGTCCCTTCGGGACTTAGGGTGGTGGGTGCGCCATGATACAAGGGGCGATGCCTCTGCCTGTAATCCATCGGTCATTCGGGACTATTTGCTGCGCATTGGGTTGCGCATTGAGCTATGCAGCGGGCAAAGCGACAGCTATTGTCCCAAATTGTTTCAGCGAAAAAGCTTCCTCAAAAAAGTCCGAAGGCTTCGGACGCTCCGTCCGAAGGCTTCGGACTGTCTGTCCGAAGGCTTCGGACTCTTCGTCCGGAGGCTTCGGACAATCTGTGTCTGCCATCTTCTGTGACAATGTGTGCATTTCACGGCATATTTCTCTTATACAATCGAGGAATGAGGAGAGGTGCAAGCCATTGAAAATCAAGAAAGAACCATTTATACAAAGCGAAAAACGATTATACAATACCTATTTTATATGGCGCATACGCGAAAAGGCAGTAACTTTGCATCACGAATTGTAACTAACAACCATCTTTAAAACAAATATCAACATCATCCAATTAGAATGGTAAAGATAATGAAACGACTTTTTTCTTTCTTGATGCTCTTCCTGGCCGTGGCCACAACCGCTGCCAGTGAGGAGCTTTTTCTGAAAGGCAACATCGCGCCGAAGGAGGGGGTGGCCCTGACCAACATCGGCGGAGAGGTGTGGCAGTCGCAGGTGACGCTCGACGACGCCAATGTGTTTCTCTTCAGCGACAAGTACGTCTACTTCGAGTGTCCTGACAGGAACTACCGCTCGTCCAACATCCGCATCAACGGCGGCACCTACACCGTGACCTTCAACATGAACACCCGGCAGTGGTCGTTTGAGGCGCCCACCGACCCCTACCGCATCTCGGCCTTCGGCTCCTCGGTGTGCAACGGTCAGGGAGCCACCGGCAACAAGGGCTACGCCTGGCTCTACGGCCAGCAGTTGGGCCAGCGCTACAGCAGCGGCGTGTCCGCCAACCCGTTCTATGTCTCAGGTCTGTCCATCGGCGGCAATAACACGCAGAACCTGCTCGACCGCTACGACGAGCTGACGCGCAACTACTCGCGCTACGTCATCATCGGCCTGTCGATGGGCAACGAGGGCATACACGAGTCGGGCAACAAAGAGGCTACGCTCAGCCAGTTTGCTGCCAACATGCAGCTCATCATCAACAGAATCAAAGCCGACGGCATGGTGCCCGTGGTGATGAACAACTACACCCGTGGCGACTTCACCCCCGAGGACTATTCCTATATCAAGCAGATGAACATGATCATCCACGAGTGGAACGTGGCCTCTGTAAACACCTTGGGCGCCATCGACGACGGTGCGGGCCACTGGGCTTCGGGCTATCAGCAGGACAACGCCCACCCCACCACCGGCGGCCACCAGGAGTTCTTCTATGCCATGACGCCGTCGCTCTTCGATGCGCTGGCCATGGGCAAGCAGCAGCCGCAGCGCAACGCCAGCGGCAGCATGAGGCTGAGCCAGGGCAGCTATCTGAAGTTCAGGGGCGAGGGCACCGTACATCCCTTTACCGTCAGTGTGCGCGTGAAGGGTGCACAGGCCGGACGCCTGCTGACACTCATGCTGACAGCCGGCTCACGCTTCGGCCATATAGACATCGACGAGGAAGGGCATGTCGTCTATACCAACCCTACGAACAGGCGACTGACATCATCCGGCACGCTTGCTGACGGACAGTGGCACACCGTGACGCTGACCCACTACTATGCCCAAGGCCGCACGCTGCTCTATTTAGACAGCGAGGTGGCCGGCGAGCAGCGTGAGCGCCTCAATGCGCTGGCCGACGTGACGGTGGGCGATGCCGACAATGCCGACACGCAGCGGCACTGGAGCGAGCTGTTCTTCTGGCGCTCAGCCATGTCGCCCGAAGAGGTGCAGGCGGTCAGCGACGGCATCCTGCTGAAGAGCAGCCTCGAGCTGTATGTGCCCGCCGTGCACCCGCTCAGCAACTTAGCCTTGAGCCTGAACAACATCGAGCTGGTCGGGTCGGAGGAGATAGACAATCCAGAGGGCTCAGAGAATCCAGAGGACCCTCAGGCCTCAAACGGCATCATCACCTCGGGCCGCGCACGCTTCACCGTGCTCACCCCGCAGATGATACGCATACAGTGGAGCACGCGCCAGAACTTTGAGGACCGCCCCACCTTTGCCGTCATCAACCGCCATCTGCCCGTGCCGTCGTACACCACCCGTGAGGAAGACGGCTACCTCTACATTGAGACCGAGGCGCTGACGCTGCGCTACAAGATAGGCTCCACCATCAGTCCGCTGATGAAGTCGCCCAACAACCTCAGCATCACCATGCCGCTGAACGGCCACGACGTCGTGTGGTATCCCGGCAAGGAGGACGCCCTCAACCTGAAGGGCACCCGTCGCACCCTGGACGGCGGCAGCGGCGACAACTACCGCTACGACCTGGAGGACGGCATCATCTCAAGAGCCGGATGGGCCGTCATCGACGAGTCGCCGAAGACCCGTCGCGGCGACGGCAGCACCACCTTCGCCTTCGAAGGGCAGGTGGACGGCATCGACTGGCTGGCAGAGCCGGTAGACAAGAATGCCTATGACTGGTATTTCATGGGCTACGGCCACGAGTACAAGAAAGCCATTGGCGACTACATCCAGATAGCCGGACGCCAGCCCATGCCGCCGCTCTACGCCTTGGGCTACTGGTACAGCAAGTACCAGCGCTATTCGCAGCAGGACTTCCTCAACCTGGCCAGCGAGATCAAGCGCAACAACATACCCATCGACGTGATGATCATGGACATGGACTGGCACTTGGACGGCTGGACGGGATGGACATGGAACAAAAGCCTCATTCCCAACCCCGAGGGACTGCTGCGGTGGATGCACAACCAAGGCCTGAAGGTGGCCCTCAACCTGCACCCCGCCGACGGTGTGGCCAGCTATGAGGACCACTATGGCGAGATCAGCGCCGCCACAGGTCTGAGCGAGAACGGACGCGTGCCCTGGAAACTGGAAGACCCCAGCTTTTACCGCGCCATGTTCAAGTATATCATCCGTGAGCGCGAGCAGCAGGGTGTGGACTTCTGGTGGCTCGACTGGCAGCAGAACCTCACCAGCAACTACACCGACGGTCTGGGCGAGACCTTCTGGTGCAACCACGTGTTCTACAACGATATGCGCCTGAACCGCACCGACCGCCGCCCCTTCATCTTCCACCGCTGGGGCGGGCTGGGCAGCCACCGCTACCCCATCGGATTCTCGGGCGACACCTACGGCACCTTCGGCTCGCTGGCCTTCCAGCCCTATTTCACCGCCACCGCTTCCAACGTGTGCTTCGGTTACTGGGGCCACGACATTGGCGGACACCTGCAGATAGGCGACAAGAACCCAGACCTGATGCTGCGCTGGCTGCAGTACGGTGTGTTCTCGCCCATCTTCCGCACCCACGGCGCCAGCCAGGCCGGCAACGAGCGCCGCATCTGGAAGTACGACAACTTCCCCCTGCTGCTCGACGCCGTCAACCTGCGCTATCAGCTCATGCCCTACATCTACACAGCCGCGCGCCAGGCCTACGACACAGGCATCAGCATCTGCCGTCCGCTCTACTACGAATGGCCCGAGGAGAACGAGGCCTACCGCCGTGAGGGCGAGTATATGTTTGGCGACAACATCCTTGTCTCGCCCATCGTCACCGCACCAGAAGCCGACGGCACCACCTGGCACCAAACGTGGCTGCCCGAAGGTCAGTGGTACGACGTGTGCCAGCAGCAGCTGGTCAGCGGCCAGCAGGTCATCAGCCGCGACTATCTGCCCGAGGAGACTCCCTGGTTTATCAAGGCCGGTGCCGTCATTCCCTGCAACCCCGCCGTCAGCAACCTGAAGACGCGACCCTCACAACTGCTGCTGCTCGTAGCCCCCGCCTCTCACCTCTCATCGCCCACCTCTCACCTCTACGAGGACGAAGGCGACACACAGGCATACATCGACGGAGCCTACACCACCACAGAGTTTGCCAGCACATCGACAGGCGAGGGCCAGCAGCTCACCATCGGGGCGGCTAAAGGCAGCTTCGACGGTCAGCCCACCGAGCGCTCCTATCAGGTGGTGTTCCTCGGGGTCAGCGCCAAACCGGCCATCGCCACCGTCAACGGCCGCGCCGTCAGCGACTGGAGCTACGACGAGGCGTCGGGCCATGTCACCGTCAGTGTTCCCGCCACATCATGCAGCCAGCCGACGGTGGTTGCCATCAGCCGTTCAGCCCAGGGCATCGACGACGCCATGCTCCAAGAGAAAAAGACAGAAGACCATGCCTACGACCTGCAAGGGCGTCGTGTGCAATCAGCAAAGTCAAAGGGAATCTATATTTTTAACGGCAAAAAAACTGTACTCCTATGAAAAGGTCAACCATACTCCGCCTGAGTTTATCATTTATCATTTTTCTTTTTTCATTTAGCGCCACCGTCGCGCAAGACGCCCTTTGGGCCACAGGCAGCGCCCTGCCCGATGGCACGACGGTGCAGCTGACGCGCAGGCCCGACGGGAAGTTCACCTTTACCGGCGCGCTGAACGCTGGCGAGCTGAAGATTATGACCACCGCCACAGCAGGCAGCGACACGCAGTATCTGGCACCGCAGCTGGCCGACTCCTATCTTGTGAACAACGGCCTCGCCTACGTGCTGACCACAGATGCCAGCCGCGAGGGATGGTACGTGTCGTTCCAGGAAGACACCTACCGCTTCGTCGTAGACACCGGCAAGCGCACAGTGACCGGACTGCTGCTGCTGCCCTGGAACGAAGTGCTCATAGCCGGCAGCGCCATCACCAACGGCGCCGACAACACCGAATGGAAGCGCGACAACATGCTGCCCTTCAAGCGCAGTCACGACAATCCCTACGTCTTCACCTGGGAGGGCTGGCTCGGCCATTTCAACGTGGTGGAGCCCGACCGCTTCAAGCTGGAGGGACAGATGACGTGGGGACCGCGCGAGCTGCATCCCTTCACGCAGGACGAGGACATCCTCACCACAACGCAGTTCAGGCAGGGCGGCGACGACACCAAGTGGCACGTCTATCAGGAGGGTTTCTACCGCATCACCGTCGACCTCTACCACGAGACCATCCACGCAGAAATGACAGCCGGCACACGCAGCACGAACATCATCAACAGCCAACTGAAGAAATAGCCATGACACTCCGTTCAGCCATTTCCCGACTACTTCCCTTCATGGGGAACAAGAGGAAGGCATCGCTCTTTCTGGTTTCCTGCCTGTCATACATCACTGTGGCGGCACAGGCAGGCAGCGGTGTCTACGTAGGAGGGCACATACGCCGCGAACGGCCCCGTACCATCGAGACGCTGAAGAACTCCGGCTTCACCTACGTCATCCTCTTCAACGTCAATGTCGAGGCCGACGGCACGCTGACCACCGACGGCGAGACCATCTGTAGCGACGGCAAGTATGTGTTTGACGCCACCCAGCCACACTATGCCGACGATGTGAAGGCGCTGAAGACCTGGCCCACAGCCATTGAGCGCATCGAGATATGCATCGGCGGATGGGGCAACGAGTCCTATCTGCACATCAGAGACCTGGTGAACAGCGAAGGGACGGGCGAGAACACCATTCTCTATCGCAACTTCAAGGCGCTGAAGGAGGCCGTACCCGACATCGATGCAGTGAACAACGACGACGAGCACGGCTACGATGCGGCTACGGCGGTGAAGTTCCACGCGATGATGTACGACCTGGGCTACACCACCACCATAGCGCCCTACACCAACAAGTCGTTCTGGCAAAGCCTCGTCACAGGCCTCAACCGGCAGCGGCCCGGAGCCTGCGAGCGCGTGCTCATACAGTGCTATGACGGCGGAGCCGGCAACAATCCCAGCAACTGGAAGCTGGGAGGGCTGCCCGTACACGCCGGACGCACCAACTACCAAACCGACATGGAAACATCGGTGGCACAGATGCAGTCGTGGAAAGACAACAACGGCGTGGAGGGAGGCTTCGTGTGGGTGTACAACGACGAGACATGGAACCTCAACAAATGGGCGTCGGCCATGAACCGCATCTTCCCCTCGAAGGCCGACGCAGCCATTGAGCGTCCCGCCGTGGCCACCCTCTACAGCGAGAACAACTACGAGGGCTATGCCGTGGCCCTGCCCGAGGGCAGCTACAGCACGGGCGAGCTGTCGGCATGGGGCATCGCCAACAAAGACATCGCCTCATTCCGCTTAGAAGAGGGCTACCGCCTCACGGCTTACATCAACAGCGACCTCACCGGCATGTCGAAGTCGTGGACCGACAGCGAGCTGCCCCGCATGGGAGCATGGGGCAACCGCCTCTCATCGCTGAAGATAGAACGCATGGACGAGGAACAGGGCATCGTGGCAGTAGAGACAGAAAAGCAAACAGTGAAACGCCACGCATTTGACCTCATGGGACGCAGAGCCACCGGGCACAGCGTCATCGTCATAGAAAACGGCAAAAAGACAACACAACGAAAATGACCATCCATCACTTGCTAAAAACCTTCCTTGGCGGCATCATGCTCACCATGGCCACAGCCGCCCAGTCCAGCCCCGTTGACCATGACCAGGCGCTCGCCACCGCGCGCCAGTTCATGGCCAGCCGAGGCATCTACATCCCTGCCACGGCCACCAGCCGAGCCATAGCACCCGGCAATGCAGGCACCACTGCCCCACTCTACGCCTTCAATGCAGAGCGGGGCTACGTCATCGTATCGGGCGACGACCGCACGGCCCCCGTCTTAGGCTATGCCGACAGCGGCACCTTCGACGAGGACAACCTCCCCGACGGGCTGCGATGGATGCTGCAATCATACAAAGAGCAAATAGCGCAACTCGACGACCTCTTCGCCATGCAGGAAGACAGGAAGCTGACGACAGCCTGCAGCCCACAAATCTATCACATGCCGGCGCGCCACAGCGTTGAGCCGCTGCTGACCATGACATGGAACCAGGGCGACCCCTACAACCAGCTGTGTCCCGTCTACTACCGTCAGGACGGCAGCGAGGGCGGACACAGCGCCACAGGATGCGTGGCCACGGCCATGGCACAGGTGGTGGGCTACTACCGATGGCCGGAGAGGACCAAGCGCACCATCCCCGGCTATGTACAGAAATACAGCACCGACCAAGGTGAGAAGTCGGTGCGACTCAACAGCATACCCGCTGGCTCGGTCATCGACTGGGACAACATCCTCGACCATTACAACGGCTCAGAGACCGAGGCACAGAAGAAAGCCATCGCCGAGCTCATGCTCTGGATAGGCATGGACTGCAAAATGACCTACGGCGAATCGTCGTCATCGGGCTATTCAGAGGGCATCGACGGCCTGGTCAACTACTTCGACTACGACGACGGCACCCATGTGGCCAAGCGCGACATGTACACCCTGCAGCAGTGGAACGACCTGATATATAACGAGATTGCCACAGGCCATCCTGTGCCCTTCGGCGGACAGAACTCAGGCGGCGGCCATGCCTTCGTGCTCGACGGCTACGACGTGGAAGGGCTCTTCCATGTCAACTGGGGATGGGGAGGCATGTCCAACGGATACTTCAGAATCGATGTGCTCGACCCCGACAACAACAGCGGAATAGGCGCCAGCCTCACGCCCGGAGGCTACAACATGGGACAGGATGCCATCATCGGCATGAAGCGGCCCGACGGGCAGAAGGCCGACGAGGAGGACACACCGCAATACCGCTATCAGCTCACCGCCAACGACTGGGAGCTGAGGGACGCCAACAAGTTCTTTGCCAACTACATCAACTGGTCGGGTGTGTCGGCCAACTGGAACATGGGCATAGGCTATGTCAACGAAGAGGGACGGCTGACGGCCATAGGCAACTATGCCACCGTGCAGCTCAACCAGAACTACTACGTCGGCCTGGAGTTTACCGTCAGCGGTCTGCCCGAAGGCAACTATCACATCGTGCCCATCAGCAAGCGCGCCACCGACACCGCCTGGCGCACCAACATGTCGCCAGAGCTGCGATATGTCTATACTGAGGTGGATGCCGACGGCAACGTCACAAAAATGGAGATGCGCCCCATAGCCAATATCGCCATGACCGCCCTCAGCTTCACAGGCAACCATAAGAGAGGAGACAACCAGCCCGTCAGCGCCACCTTCCGCAACGACGCCGACGACGAGCTGTTCACAGAGATACACCTGCTGGCCAGCCAGAGCAATGACAAGGGCGGGAGCAAGAGCCACACACTGCTCAACCTGCCCGCTGGCCAAGAGGCAACAATAGCACTCAACTTCAAGCCCGAGCAGGCAGGACTGTGGAACATCTGGCTCGCTACCGACTGGAACGGAGAGCATATCGTGGGCGAAGGACAGATAGAGGTGACCGACGAGGGCATCGCCTCCGGCCGCCAGCTGCGCTACATGAGCCACACCATCAGCAACCGTTCAGGAGGCAACGTCTATGGCAACTGCTTCCAGGGGCGCGTCACCATACAGAACACCAACAGCAGTGAGCCTTTCGACGGCATGGTGCGGCTGTGGCTCTTCAAGCAGGCCGACAACGGTTATTTCTACGATGCCGGCAGCCTCTACGTGACCATGCAGATAGAGCCGCGACGCACAGCGCAGGCACCCTATTACTTCGGCAACCTCGAGATGGGGGCCAACTACGCCATGAGCATCCTCTACAGCGAGGGCGGCGACATACAGGACGGCGGACTGCGGTCCATGGGCCGTCCACAGCCCGGCATCATCTGCTGGCAGCAGAACCTATCGGTGACAGGCATGGCACCGCAGGCCACGCTCAACACGCCTTCGGGAGCACTGGCCGTTGACATGACAGGGGCGGCCGACTTCATCAAGGCAGTGAGACCCAACAGCAATCCCAACACGCTCTACCTGCTTTCACCTGCTGCCGCCAACGTCCCCGAGGGCCTCGATGACTGCAACGTCGTCATGGGCAACCATGCGGAACGCATCACGCTCGATGCCAGCTACTCTTTCTTCACTCCCTCAGCCTTCACCGCCGACGAGGCCACCTTCACCTGCCCCGCCGCCACGCAATGGCAGACCGTAGTGCTGCCCTTCACCCCGCAGCAGCTGCCCGCCGGCCTGCGCATGGCCACGTTTACTGAGACGACAGCGCAGGGAGAGCCGCGGCTCGCCGAGGTCAAAGCCATCGAGCGCCATCTGCCTTACCTCATGCTCGCCGCCACAGCAGCGCCGCAGACATTCAGTGCCGCCGAAGCACGCTTCACGCCCACGGCCGATGCTGCCATAGCCATCAGCGCCGAGGGCTACACCTTCGAGGGCACCACCGTCAGCGGTCGCCAGCAGCAGGTGTATATGCTCAACGATGAGGGTACGGCCTTTGAGCCGGCAGACGGGCAGGTGGCCGTCAAGCCCTTCACGGCATGGTTCAGGGCACCCGAGGGCGCACCAGCCATCACCCTGCCCGACGAGTTGACCTCGACGCAAGGCATCGGCCTGCCCACGCCCGATGCCGCCAACAGTCATCGTCCCGCCATCGTCTACGACCTGCAGGGACGTCCCGCCGACCGCAGCGCTGGCACAAGGCATCCAGCCATCCATATCATCCAGCACGCCGACGGCAAGACGGTCAAGGTAAAGAAATAGCCACTTTTATTCAACTTTCGCAAGTTTTGGAGTTAAAGGAGTTAAGGGAGTTAAGGGAGTTAAAGGAGTTAAAGACAATAGTTTTGCTATGGATTTCAACCCAGAGACAAAGGCTTTTCATGGAGAGTCATTTGTCTTTAACTCCCTTAACTCCTTTAACTCCTGAAACTTGAGCGAAACTTGAATCACTTTTTTTTACAAAAGTAAAAAGTTAGGACAACGAGAATCGGCTGGAATTCACCAAATGTATTCTTGACCGAAATTTTCGCAAAATGACAGGTATTCGCTATTTTGCTGAGTGATAGGCGTTTAATGATTCTTGACATTCATGGCGAGCCTCCCCATGAAAAAATCCAGGCTCCGCAGAAAAATTCCCAGGCTGGGAATTTTTCTGCGGAGCCTCTTTTTGAGTATAAATGAGCTCGAAAATTTTACAAACAGGTCGGTTATGACGCTAAAAGGCTGCACATTTTCCGCAAAGTGCGCAGATTTCCTTGTTTCTGCTGTCCGAATGAGTCCGTGAAAGAACGTGGCAAACAAAAACGAAGTCCGTTTTACGGTGTAGGGACGACCCTCATTTTTTCTATTTTGAGATTTTTCAGAGACGTATTTTTTGGGAAAAAATCTTTACAATCACCTGGTTGCGGATCATCGTAAAAGCCATGCAGTTAACATTCCCTTACTGCTCCATGAGGAAGTGCTTAAATGCCTCAAAGTCGTTGGGCATGGGAACGCTCTGCTTCTCGCCGCGCATGAAGGCAGCAAGGCGCTCGGGAATCTCCACGTCGATGCCAAGGATGTCATCGACCTTCTCCTTAAACTTCGCGGGATGTGCCGTCTCGCAGAAGATGCCCACCTCGCCGTCCTTGAGCTGCTCCTCCAGTGCGCGGTAGCCGCAGGCGCCGTGGGGGTCGAGGATATAACCGGTCTCGGCATAGCACTGACGCATGGTTTCCTTGATCTGCTCGTCGCTGTAGGTGGCTCCGCTGATGAGGCTGGTGATGCGCTGGTGGGTCTCCTCGGGCGTCAGCTTGCCGTTCTCACTGTAGAGGTTGATGATGCGTGCGAAGTTCGAGGGGTCGCCCACGTCCATGGCGTTGGCCAGCGTCTGTATCGAGGGCTTCGGCTCGTAGCGGCCTGTCTGCAGATAGTTGTAGAACACGTCGTTGGCATTGTTGGCAGCGATGAAGCGCTTCACGGGCAGTCCCATCGCATGGCCGAAGAGGGCGGCGCAGATGTTGCCGAAGTTGCCGGAGGGAACGCACATCACCAGTGGAAACTCTCCACTTTCCACTTTTAACTCTCCCTTTATACGCGCTACGGCATTGAAGTAATAGAAAGCCTGCGGCAGGAAGCGGGCCACGTTGATGGAGTTGGCCGACGTGAGCATCATGTGCTCGTTCAGCTCGGCGTCCATGAAGGCGCTCTTCACCAAGGCTTGGCAGTCGTCGAAGACGCCATCCACCTCGACAGCTGTGATGTTCTGTCCGAGGGTGGTGAACTGGCACTCCTGTATGGGACTTACCTTGCCCTTGGGATAGAGCACATAGACATGGATGCCGTCGACGCCGAGGAATCCGTTGGCCACTGCCGAGCCCGTGTCGCCGCTGGTGGCTACGAGCACGTTGACTGTCTTGTTGAGTGTTGAGTGTTGAGTGTTGAGTGACTTTTCTTTACCAGCAGAGGAAATGTCACTCAACACTGAACTCTTTACTCTCAACATGTTGACTGTCTTGTTGAGTGTTGAGTGTTGAGTGTTGAGTGACTTTTCTTTACCAGCAGAGGAAATGTCACTCAACACTGAACTCTTTACTCTCAACATGTACTGCAGGAGTCGGGCCATGAACCGTGCGCCCACGTCCTTGAAGGCCAGCGTGGGGCCGTGGAAGAGCTCCAGCGCGTAGATGTTCTCCTTCACCTTGACGACGGGGCAGTCGAACTTCAGGGTGTCATATACCAGTTCCTTCAGGCCGTCGCCGTCGATGTCCTCGCCAAAGAAGGCAGCAGCCACGTTGTAGGCGATGTCCTGGAAGCGCATCGTCGGCATGTCGTCGAAGAAAGCCTTCGGCAGACGGTTTATTCTCTCGGGCATGTATAGCCCACGGTCTTCGGCCAGTCCCTTGACGACGGCCTTCTTCAGGTCGGCCATCGGGGCCTTCCCGTTAGTGCTGTAATATTGCATAGCGAATCAAGTATAATGTCTTTTCTGCGTGCAAATGTACGAAATATATTTGACAACGGCATCATTCGCAGCAAAAAACTTATACATCGACAGAAAAAACGGCAGAAGTCCCCCCTACCCCATCATTTCCAATAACATGGCGACAAGGGGGATGGTGACGACAGAAAGGAGGGTGGTGATGAACGTCACCTCGGTGATGAGCGTGATGTCGCGCCCATGCTTCAGGCAGAGGATGGTGCCGTAGGTGGCCACGGGCATGGCGATGACCACCGTGTTGATGTCGACCACCAGCTGCTGGAAGCCCAAGGCGCTGAAGAGGAAGAAAAGAGCCAGCGGCAGGAGGGCGAGGCGGAAGAGCGTCGTGACATAGACGGTGCTGTTGCCCAGCATGGTGCGTGCCGAGAGCTGCGACATGCTGGAGCCGATGATGAGCAGCGCCGCCGGCACGGTGATCTGCCCGATGAGCGTCAGCGGCTGGCTGATGACACGCGGCACGTTGTCGATGCCCAGCGCCACGATGAGGATGGCCAGGTAGGCGGCCAGCATGGGCGTGCTCCACAGCACCCGCTTGTGGAACGTATAGGCGCCGCGGCCACCCATGATGAGCATGACACCGACGGTGAAGACGGCAAAAGTATTCACCACGTTGAGCACGGCGGCGTAGAACACCGCCTCGTGGCCGAAGATGCTGGCCACGACGGGATAGCCGATGAAGCCCACATTGCCGAACATCAAGGCAAAGCCCACGATGCCCTCGTCATCGCGGCGCTTGGTCAGCCAGCGGGGCAACAGCAGCGCCACGCCAGCGAGAAGAAGATAGGTAAGGAGGCTGATGACCAACAACGGTAGAATCATGGCGCGGTCGGGCATCTGGCCGCTCATCGTCGAAGAGAGGATGAGCGCCGGACAGGTGATGTCAATAACGAGCGATGAGAGGCGCTTGTCGAAGTCGCCTCCCATATAGCCCACTTTGCCTGCAATGAATCCCACGATGACGATGGCAAAGAGCGTCACCATGACCACGATGTTATCCATAGCCTGCTGCTACTCGTGGCGGATAGCCTCGATGGGATCCATGTTGGCAGCCTTCTGTGCAGGGATATAGCCGAAAAGCACGCCGAGGGCCACGCAGACCAGGAACGACACGTAGATGCTCCATGCGGGCACGCTGCTGGGGATGCCGAAGGCCGGCACGGCCCACTCGCTGGCAGAGACACCTACAAGGATGCCCAGCAAGCCGCCCGTCAGACTGATGAGCACCGACTCGATGAGGAACTGCAGGGAGATGACAGGTCCCGTGGCACCCACGGCCATGCGCAGGCCTATCTCCTTGGTGCGCTCCGTCACGCTGACCAGCATGATGTTCATGATGCCGATGCCGGCGACAAGCAGCGAGAATGCAGCAGCGACGACGAGGATGAGCGTCACGGTGTCCATGGTGCTCGACATGGTCTCCATCATCTCGGCCTGCGAGCGGATGTTGAAGTCGTCGACCATGCCTTCGCGCAGTTTGTGGTTGTCGCGCAGTATCTGCGTCAGCTCCTCAATGGCGGCGTCGCTCATCTCCTCGGTGACGGCCGAGCAGATGATGTTCGAGAACCATGTCTGCGCGGCAATGCGCTTCATCACGGTGGTGTAGGGCGCAATCATCACGTTGTCCTGGTCCATGCCCCACGAGTTGTAGCCCTTCGACTTCAGCACGCCGATGACGGTCATGGGAATGTTCTTGAAGCGGATGGTCTTGCCGATGGGATCGACGCCGTCGCCGAAGAGCTCGGTGACGATGGTGTGGCCGATGATGACCTTCTTCGCGGCTTTTTTGATGTCCTCTTCGTTGAAGCACTCGCCTTCCTCGATGGTCCAGAGGCGGATGTCGAGGTATTCGGCAGCCTCGCCGTAGATGGTGGTTGTCGTGTTGTTGTTGCCATAGATGGCCTGTCCGCTGCTGGTCACCTCGGGCGACACCTTGGTGACATATTTCTTCTCACGCAGGATGCGCTCATAGTCGGCCATCTTCAGTGTCTGCATGGCCGACGGATCCTGGCGCACACCGCCGCGCATATCGGCACCGGGGCGTATGGTCAGCAGGTTGGTGCCCATGGTGGAGAGCTCGGCGCGGATGCTCTCCTTCGAGCCTTGTCCTATGGCCATCATGATGATGACGGCAGCCACGCCGATGATGATGCCGAGCATCGAGAGAAACGAGCGCATCTTGTTGCTCGCTATGGCCCTGAGGCTGACTTTGAAAAGATTTAGGATATTCATACTTTCTTTAGTCGTCTTGTATCTTCGGCAGCGCGGCCAAGGCTTCAGCCGCCGACTTCACGTTGGGGTTGATGGTGTCTTCGCGTATCTTGCCGTCGCGCAGGTTGATGTTGCGTGTGGCATATTCCGCTATCTCCGGGTTGTGTGTCACAAAGATGATGGTGTGCCCCTGACGGTTGAGTTCCTGGAAGAGGACCAGCATCTCGAAGCTGGTGCGTGTGTCGAGGTTACCCGTAGCCTCGTCGGCCAACAGCACGGCGGGTTCGTTGACCAGTGCACGGGCTATGGCCACGCGCTGCATCTGTCCGCCCGACATCTGGTTTGACTTGTGCATCAGCCTGTCGCCCAAGCCCACGGCCTGCAGCGCCTTGACGGCGGCCTCACGGCGCTGGCGCGCATTGTACTTTGAGTTATACATCAGCGGCAGCTCCACGTTCTCCACTGCGGTGGTCTTCGCCAGCAGGTTGTAGTTCTGAAACACGAAGCCTATCTTCTGATTGCGCAGATGGGCACGCTGTGTCTTCGACATGGTGCGCACGCTGATGCCGTCGAGGAAATAATCGCCGCTGGTGGGTGTGTCGAGGCAGCCCAGCTGGTTCAGCAGCGTTGACTTGCCTGAGCCCGACGTTCCCTGTATGGTGACGAACTCGCCCTCGTAAATCTTGAACGACACGCCACGCAGGGCCTTCACCGTCTCGCTGCCCACCTGGAAGTAGCGTTTCACGTTTTGAAGTTCAATAACGACTTTCTTATCCTTCATTTTCTTTGTTGCTGCTGATTACCTTGTCTGTTGTTTCCTCTCGGCCTTGGCATGAAGGGATTGCTGGCCTGTGCCCCCTGCGGCTGTTCACCGCCTATGATTTCAAAGCCTGTCAGCACCTCGGTGCCGGCATCGACGCCGCTGATGATCTCAGTCAGCAGGCCGTTGGTCATGCCAACCTGCACGGCATGGGCCTTGAAGGTGTTGCCGTCCAATGTCCACACCTTCGTCGGAGCCTCCACATCCTCAATCTTCTGTCCCTCAGCGAGGATGGCCTCGATGGGCATGAAGCGCAGGGCCTTGCTCTCCACGGCCAGCACATCGTTCTTCTCCTGCGTGAAGATGGTGACATTGGCGGTGAGGCCGGGCTTCAGCTTCAGGTCGTTGTTGGGAGCCGAGATAACCACCTCGTAGGTGACGACATTGCTCTCTGTCGTGGCCTGCTGGCGCACCTGTGTGACGTTGCCCATGAAACGGTCCTCGGGATAGGCATCGACGGTGAACATCACGCGCTGCCCTTCCTTCACACCGCCGATGTCAGCCTCGTCGATGTCGGCGATGACACGCATGTCGGTCAAGTCCTGAGCGATGGTGAACAGCTCGGGCGTGTTGAACGAGGCGGCCACGGTCTGGCCCTCCTCCACGCTCTTCGACAGCACGATGCCGTCGATGGGGCTGGTGATGGTGGCATAGCCGAGGTTGGTCTGCGCCTTCTGCACGCTCTCACGCGACGTGTTCACCTGCTCCTTGGCCTTGAGGAAAGAGAGCTTGGCCGTCTCGAAGTCGTTGGCGCTGACGAGACCCTTCTCAAAGAGCGTCTTGTAGCGCTCGTAGTTGGCCTGCTCGAAGTTCATGGTGCTCTGCGCACTGGCCAGGTTGGCACGGGCTGTCTTCAGCTCGCTGGTGAGGTTGGTCTTGTCCAGCTCGGCAATGATCTGCCCTTTCTTCACTACGCTGTTATAGTCAACGTAGAGGCGGCTGACGATGCCCGACACCTGTGTGCCCACGGTGACGCTGGTCACTGGCTCGATGGTGCCGGTGGCGGTGATGCTGCTCTGGATGTTGGTGCGCTCCACCTTGGTTTTCTCAAACTCTATCTTCTGCTCTTGAGAGCCGCTGAAGAAGAGGAAATAGGCTGCCACGATGACGGCAATGATCACGACAGCAATGATAATGGTCTTTTTCATGGTTTATTGAATTGAGCCGCCACTGTAGAAGCGCAGCATCTGTTGGTTTAACAATGTGAGATATTTAGCTTGCAGCTGGTTCTGCTGCGCCTGCAAGAGGTTGTCCTTGCCGTTCATCAGCTCGACGATGTTCTTCAGGCCCACGTTGAACTGCTCCTGCAGGAGGTCGAAGCTGGCCTGACTGCTGGCCACCGATGTGCTGGCAGCACGAAACTTCTGCTGGTTGGTGGTGGCGTCGAGCCAGTAGCCCTCGATGGTCTGGTAGAGCTGCTGCTGCTGGTCCTGCAAGTCGAGCATGGCCTGCTGCTGCTGTATGCGAGCCTTAGCCACGCTGGTCTTCGTCTGTTTGCCGTCGAAGATGGGAATGTTCAGCGAGAGGCCGCCGCTCATGTTCACGTTGGTCTTCATCTGGTTGCCCCATCCGTTGTTCGACAGCGAGTTGGTGCTGGTTGATGCTCCGCCGGTGAGGTTCAGCGTGGGCAGCCATCCGGCTTTGGCAATGGCGATGCTCAGCTTGCTGCTCTCGATGCCGAGGCGGGCGTTCTCAATCTCGGGGCGTGTGGTCAGTGCCTGCTCGTAAACGGTCTGCAGGGCGGGGATGTCGCTCAGGGCCTGCTCGGTAAGGCCGCCAGCGGCGCCTCCCCAAGGCAGGGGGGCATCAAAGGCGATGTCGAAGTCGGCATCGGCCGTCAGCTGCAACAACTGGCGCAGCTGTTGTTTGTAGTTAGCCAACTGGCTCTCGGCCTCCACGATGTTATACTCGTCGTTGGCACGCTGGGCGGTGAGCTGCGCCAGGTCGGCCTGTGCCAGCAAACCGACATCCACCATCTCGCGGCCACGCTCTTCATTCTTCTTGCTGGTCTCTAAAGTGGAGCGGCTCACGCCGATGGCCTCGTTCAGGTAGAGGCACTGCACATAGAGCTGGCTGATGCGCTCCTCGATGCTGTTGGCCTGCTCGGCCACGTTCAGCTCCGACTGCTGTGCTGTCAACTGGCTCAGACGCACATTGTTGCGGTTGCGTCCGCCGTTCCACACGGTCCACTGTGCATTGAGGTTGTAGGAGCCGTTGTAGTAGGTCTTGTCCACCTTGGCGTTCACCTGCCCGTTGGTGACGGTGGCCACGCCGGCGTCCTGCCACGGACGGTAGCCCACGCTCTGGTTGGTCGAAGCGCTGAGCGTGGGCAGCAGGGCGCCCTTCTGTGCCTTCACATCCTCTGCGGCCGATTGCTGTTGCAGGCGGCTCTTCTGCAGGGTGATGTTGTTTTGCATGGCATAGCTAATGCAGTCGTCCAGCGTCCATTTCTTCTGTGCACTCAACGGAAGCACAGTCAATGTCAGCAGAACGACTGTCAGCAGTTTCTTTCTTTTCTTCATTACTATCTTTTCGGGTTATGTGTCGCTCTCTTAGACGTTGTTTTTCCACAACAGTTTAACAGGGAGAGCTTTTTTTCGTGCATCGCGTCGCCCGAGTCTACCAGTCGTATTGTTCAGCATAGGCATCAAATACTACCAGGCTCTAACTCGGATATTCATACCTCTTTCTTAAGTCCCTGCATTGACGGCATCACTGTGCCGCTCACGCGGAACGCTGGCTTATTTTGTACAAAGTCTTTGTACACTGTGTAAATAGGCTTTGTACAGGGTGTACATAGGCTCTGTACACTTTTAACAGACCTTGGCTTTTCTTGACTGTTGCCATTCCGTGAATCATACAGGCTAAACTTTTCTTTTGAAAAAGCGCTTCTATAGCATTTTTTTTGATACCTTTGCACCAGATTACAAATTATTGTAAGTTTGAAATGAATATTGAATAGAAGCACAAAAATCATTGACATTTGGAAAGACATATTAATTTCGACAACTATATTGATGAGAAGGAATGATGAATGAACCGAGCAACAGTGAAAGAGTACTGCTTGAAGGAGCGAACTGGAAGGAGCTGCGCTTCTATCAGAAGTCGGAGGCTCTCTACCAGATGACCTTCGTGTTCTGTGAGCGATTCCTGTCTAAGCATGGCGACCGCACAGTGGACCAGATGGTGCAGGCAGCACGGTCGGGCAAACAGAACATCATTGAAGGCTCGGAAGACGGAAAGACTTCGACTGAGATGGAACTGAAACTGCTCAATGTGGCTCGTTCCAGCATTCATGAATTGAGAGAGGACTACAAAGACTATCTGCTCTCACGCCAGCTGCCACTATGGGACAGTTTGCACCCTCGCTATCAGAAAATGCACGAATTCACAAAGGCGCACAACAGGCTTGAGGATTATGCACCCTTCTTCCAAAGGTGGAATAATGAGGAAATGGCAAACATCGGCTACACGATGTGCTGCCAGATAGATGTGATGATGAACGGCTATCTGGCCACGCTCGAAGAGCGATTCCGCAAAGAAGGTGGAATGAAGGAACGCATGTACAGAGTGCGCACGGGATATAGAGCGGAGCAAGACCGCAAGATGAAGGAGATGGAAGCCACCATCAAGCAGCAGAACCAGAGAATCAAAGAACTCGAGGCCGAGCTGGAGAGGCTGAGGAGAGGACTGGAGAGGACTAGAGAGGACGCTAGAGGGCGCTAGAGGAGTCCTATCCAGTCCTCTTGAGTCCTCTCTAGTCCTCTCTAGTCCTCTTCAGTCCTCTTCAGTCCTCTAAAAAGCCTTAGCGGGCTGCCACATATTTATGCAAGGTGGCACGCACAGCCCCCTCACCGGCAAACAGTTCCTTGACCATGCCCTCTATCTGCTCGCCAAGACCGGCTTCGTAGAGGTCGAGGCCGAAGACGTCCTTGCGGCTGTAGAGCTGACGCAGCGGGCTCCAGTCCTGCTCGGCCTTGCCTATCTCTAAGGGAGCAACGATGGCCTGCAACTCGGCCAGCATGGGGTCGGGAGAGCAGTCGAAGGGAGTGCCGTCGTCCTTAATGCCCTTCAGATAGCGGGCGTAGCCGGCCAGCGTCAAGGGGATGAGCACGAGATTGCTCTTGTCGAGGCCGCGGGCGATGTACTTCTTCAGCGTCTCGCCGAAGCGGATGGGCAGCTTCTGGCTGGTGTCCATGGCGATGCGCTGCGGGGCGTCGGGCATGAAGGGGTTGGGCAGACGGCGGTTGATGACAGCGCCGATGAACTCATAGGGATTGAGCACACCCGGGTCGACGACGACGGGCATGGCCTCCATGTAACCAATCTTCTGAATGAAGGCGCGCAGGTCGTCGTCCTTCATCTCAGCCGAGATGAGCGTATAGCCCAGCATACAGCCATAGATGCTCATGGCCGTGTGCAGCGGGTTCAGACAGGTGGTCACCTTCATGGTCTCCACCTTGTCCACGGTGTCGCGTGTGGTGTAGAGGGCACCGCCAAGATGGAGCGGCGGACGGCCGTTGGTGTAGTTGTCTTCGATGACGAGATACTGCACCTCCTCGGCGTTGACGAAGGGAGCTGTGAAGGTGTGCTTCTCGGTCTCGATGTAGTTGTTGTCCTCGAAGCCGTCGGCGGCCAGCAGTTCCTTCACCTTCTCGTGCGGACGCGGGGTGATCTTGTCGATCATCGACCAGGGGAAGGTCACCTTCGTCTCGTCCTTCAAGTAGTCGAGGAAAGCCTGCGGCACCAGTCCGTTCTTCACCCAGCGCTCGGCGTAGGCCATGACGCCGGCCTTCACCTTGTCGCCGTTGTGCGAGCAGTTGTCCATCGACTGGATGGTCAAAGCCCCCCCTACAGCCCCCGAGGGGGCTTCTAATGCCTGCCAGCGCTCATAAAGCAACTCACACACCTTGCCCATGGCAAATCTGGGCCCTCCGGAAGTCCCTTGGGTGAATACAGGCGGGGCTTGCAGGTCAGCCTCGTTGAAGGTGTAGCCCTTCTCGGTGATGGTGAAGGAAATCATCTGCAGTGAGGGATTGCGGAACACCTCTACCAACCGATTCCAGTCCTCAAACTGCGGGTCGGCCTTCAGTGCCTCGGTGACGCTGGCGATGACCTTCTTCTCGATGGAGCCGTCGGAGCACAGATTCACGCACAGCGAGAGGTTGTCGTAGGGGGCATAGGCCTTGTCGATGACCTCGAAGTCGAAGGTCTCGGCCACGATAACGCCACGGTCGTACTTGCCCGTGTTCAGTGCGTCGTTGAGGATGGCGGCAGGGAAGGCACGGAAGATGTTGCCTCCACCGAAATGCACCCACGTGGGCTCTTTCGCTGTCTTCTCACGTACTGCCTGGATGTCAAACTTAGGAAGCTCATAGCCTTTGGCTTCCCACTCTGCGGCGTTCAACTGGCCGCTCAGTATGTCTTTCAGTCTCATATTAATAATAATGAATAGTAATATGGCTGCAAAATTACTCAGAAAAAAGCAAAGGAGCAAATTATTGCATTTTTATTTTTGCAATTATTTTTTTTGCAAAAAAAGTATGAAAATGACAATTATTCCTTACCTTTGCAAGCCGATAGAGTATATATATGTAGACAGTTAATGCTATGAGAAGGTTTTTTCTGACAATGGCAGCACTGATGATGACTGCCATGACATGGGCACAAGGCGTATTGCCGCTGCCCTCTCTTCACGTGGAAGGCAAATGGCTGGTAGACAGCCACGGCAACCACGTAGTGCTTCACGGTGTGATGGACACGCCCAGTGCGTGGTTCAACAATGGCCGCTGGGGCTGGAGCTATGACGACGCTGGGCGCCAGCGTTGTCTCGAGTATTTCGAGAAGCTGTTCAAGGGACTTGAAACGGCCAAGTGTACTGTCTTCCGCCTGCACTTAGAGCCCGCCTGGACCAACGACCCCAACAGCAACTACACCTACCCCGGCTCGGTGGGACAGCCAGCCGGAACAGACGGTGAGGCCAACATCAGCAAGTTTAACCCCACCCGACTGACCAACTACATGAAGACGCTCTACTTCCCTTTGGCCAAGCGTGCCATGAAGCACGGCCAGTATGTGGTGATGCGTCCGCCGGGCGTCTGCCCCGGCACCATCAAGGTGGGCGACTACTACAACAACTACCTGATGGAGGTGTGGGACATCGTCACGAAGAACGACTCTATCCTGAAGTATTCCGGACAAATCAGCATTGAGCTGGCCAACGAACCAGTTGACGTAAAGAATGCCAACGGCCAGAGCGACCCGAAGGCGATGCACGACTTCTTCCAGCCTATCGTAGAGAAGATACGTGCCAACGGCTTCACCGGCATCATCTGGATTCCCGGCGCAGGCTGGCAGTCGCAGTATGCCGACTACGCCAAATATCCCATCGAGGGCTATAACATCGGCTACGCCGTGCACGACTATGACGGCTGGTACGGCTGCGAGGACAAGAAGCTGAACGAGAGCAACGTCGAGCAGGCCGCACAGAACAAGATCAGACAGTTCCACAACCAGGTGCCCGTCGTCGACACCAACCCCATCATCATCACCGAGGTGGACTGGAGCCCGAAGAATCCCGGCTCCGGCCATTACAACGAGCACAATGAATGGGTGGAGTCGAACTACGGCACATGGGCCACCGGCCGCACGTCGATGTGGGGCCGCTGCTTCAAGGCTGTACACGACTACTACGGCAACATCTCGATGACCCTTTCCGGCACATCCTGCCTCATAGACGTCGACCAGCTGCTGAAGGACGGTTCCGTAGTGCCTGCCTTCGGCGGACTGGAGGAGGCCTGCGGCAAGGCCTGCATGGACTGGTATGCCGAGTATTATCAGGTGAACTGGCCACACGCCGACTTCGCCAACATCAGCATGGGCGACCAGGGCAACGGCAAGTACAAGAACCCTGTGGTCTATGGTGACTTTCCCGACCCCGACGTCATCTGCGTCGACGGCACCTACTACATGGTGAGCACCACCATGCACAACTTCCCCGGCGCCACCATCCTGAAGTCTACCGACTTGGTGAACTGGGAATACTGCGCACAGCCGCTGACACAGACCAGCGACGACAGCGCCTACCTATTGGGGAACAACGGCAGCGCCTACGGCTCGTGCATGTGGGCTTGCTCCATGAAGTATCACAACGGCAAGTTCTATATCCTCATCAACGAGAAGCGCCCCGTCGACGGGTGGGTGCTGCAGGGATGGCTGCTCACCGCTACCAATCCTGAAGGCACATGGACGGCCAAGAAGCTGTCGCGCAGCTACTACGACCCCGGCATGCTCTTCGACAACGGCAAGGTGTATGTGGCGCAGGGCATCGGCAACATCTCCGTCTGCGAGCTGGACGAGAACTTCAACTTCAAGCAGGAGAAGGGCGTCATCAGCAATAAGGACGGACTGGAGGGCAGCCACTTCTACAAGGTGGGCGACTACTACTATATCTATGCCACCTACGGCGGATGGCCCTCGGGACAGGTGGCCTTCCGCTCGAAGAATGTCTTCGGCCCCTACGAGGAGAAGATGCTCTTGGAGAAGACCATCAACAACAAGCCGAACACCATCCATCAGGGCGCACTCATCGAGACGCCCGAGGGTGAGTGGTGGACTATCCTGCAGGAAGACCTCGGCGCCCTGGGACGCTTCCCCAACCTGCAGCCCGTGAAATGGGTGGACGACTGGCCCATCATCGGCAACAACGGCAAGCCCGTGGCCGTCACGGGAGCCTCGGGCAACAACGGCAGCTATGCCAAGCCCAAGGCACCGGCCATACCCCGCAAAGCACTGCCCACCAACGACAACTTCCGCAGCTATCCGCTGGGCATGCAGTGGGAATGGAACCATAAGCCCAACGACGACATGTGGAGCCTCTTTGAACGTCAGGGATGGCTGAGGATGCGTCCCGTCACCGTCACCGACAACCTGCCGCAGGCCCGCAACATACTCACCCAGCGCATCTTCGCCATCCACGGCAAGGAGAGCCAGCGCTCGACGGGCACCGTCAAGGTGGACGTGTCGAACCTGAAGGAGGGTGAGCGCGCCGGCATCTGCATCCTGCAAGACCCCTACGCCATGATAGCCGTAGAGAAACAGGCGGACGGCAAATACCAGATTATCTGGAAACAGGACAAGGTACGCGACGCCGGCAGCAGCTTCACGCCCGACGAGAAACGCAAGGCCATCACGCCCACCGACGGCATCGTCTATCTGCGCGCCGCCATCACCAAGAGCACCGACAAGACACAGTTCTACTATTCGCTCGATAACAAGACCTACAGCTCCTTCGGCGGACAGACACAGATGAGCTTCAACCTCAGCGTCTTCGTGGGGGCACGCTTCGGCATCTTCTGCCACGCCACCAAGGAGGGCAGCAAGGGCTACGCCGATTTCGACTGGTTCTCCACTGAGTCGAAATACGAGGAAGACATGTTCTATCCCTCTGACTTCGAAGGCTTCAACGAAGACATGGTCACCGCCGAGCAGCTGACGATGGAAGGTGCGGCTACCGAGGTGATGGTGGGCGGCTCCAACATGCTGAAGGTCATAGCCACCTACCGCGATGGACATACGGCCAACGTTGCCATGCAGGCCAGCTATGAGGTGAGCAACCCAAGTGTCATAGAGGTGGAAGACGGACGCATACGCGGTCTGAAGGAAGGATCCTCCAAGCTGCGCGTCACTTATGCCGACCCGCTGGGGCATGAGCTATCGCAGGAGTTCACCGTGCACAGCACCTACTTCCCCTTCGGCAGCGAGTACATCAACACCAACATCGTGGGAGAAGGCACCTACGACGAGGAGATACGCACCTTCCGTCCCGGACAGAATGGGCAGATGGGCTGGAAATATAACGATGGCGCCAACTTCGCAGACTATAAATACTTGGTCATCAAGCTCAAAGGCGCCAGCCCCCACTCCCACCTCAACATCTTCACCACAGACAAGACCAACGGCGACTGCCACAGCACCGCCGCCTTCGGCACAAAGAAACAGATCATCGTCAACCTTCAGTTACTCAGATACACCAGCGGCAGCAACAAAGGCAAGAAAGCAGACCTGAGCAACATCAGGATGGTGACCTTCTGGGGCAATGGCAGCGAGAGCATCGCTGTGGACGAGATGTACCTCACCAACAACGACGACTACTCGCTTGATGGCATTGAGGACGTTGTCTTGAACGGCGACGGCAACAGTTACTGCTATGACCTGCAAGGCCGTCCGGTCCTTGCGCCCCTCAACGCTCAGCCCTCATCGCTGAAGAAGGGCATCTACATCCGTAACGGCAAGAAGGTGGTAGTAAGATAAATGAAGCCCATTGTCATCACCTCGTTAGACGATGCCAGGGTGCAGGTATTCGGCCGTCTGACGGAGGCTCAGCTAAAGACATGTAGGGACGCTACGACAGGCGCCCCTATATGTCAGGTGCAGTCCAGCGGCGAGGGCCTGTTCATCGCCGAGAGCCCGAAAGTGATCCGTGTGGCCCTCGATGCCGGTCTTCAGCCCGTGTCACTGCTGTGCGAGGAAAAGCATATCACTGGCGATGCGTCAGACATCATCTGCCGGTTGCCCGACGATGTGCCTGTGTACACCGGCGAGCGCCAGCTGCTGGCACAGCTCACCGGCTACACGCTGACGCGCGGCGTGCTCTGCGCCATGTGCCGTCCACAGCTGCCCACGGTGGAAGATGTGTGTCAGGATGCCCGCCGCATCGTCGTCATCCACGGTGTGTGCGACACCACGAACATCGGAGCCATCTTCCGCTCGGCCGCAGCCCTCGGCATCGATGCCGTGCTTCTCACGCCCGACTCCTGCGACCCGCTGAACCGCCGCGCCGTGCGTGTCTCGATGGGCACCGTCTTCCTCGAGCCCTGGACGTGGCTGCCCGACGCCTCTCTCAGTGCGTTCTCCAGCGTCACTGGCTGTGCTGCCGTCGGGACTTCCTCTCTTCTCCGGCACCTCGGCTTCAAGACGGCCGCTATGGCCCTTACCGATGTCTCCATCCCTCTCGATGCGCCCGAGCTGAAGGCTGAGCCTCGCCTCGCTCTTATCATGGGCACCGAGGGCGACGGCCTGCCCCACTCCGCCATCGCCGAGGCTGACTACACCGTCCGCATACCCATGCAGCACAGCGTCGATTCGCTCAATGTGGCCGCCGCTGCCGCCGTCGCTTTTTGGGAGCTGCGATAGCCACGGGGCGACGAGGCGCAGAAAGAGGCAGGTCCTGCGAGTACGCAGGGCACCCAACCAAAAGCCAACAGAGGCGACAGAAAAAATCCGAACTGCCACGAGGCCAGCAAAGGCGACAGAGAAAATCCGAACTGCCACGAGGGCGGTTCGGATTTTTCTTTACGTTCCGTAGATTTCTTAGTCCAGCTGAGCCAGCTTGTTGTCGCTACCCAGCACGTCGATAATCTTGTGCTTGTACATCTTCTCCATCTCGTCGCGAGCGGGACCGCAGAACTTGCGGGGGTCGAACTCACCGGGTTTGTCGTGCAGCACGCGGCGCACAGCGGCGGTGAAGGCCAGACGTGAGTCGGAGTCGATGTTAATCTTGCAGACGGCGCTCTTAGCAGCCTTGCGCAGCTGCTCCTCGGGAATACCGATGGCGTCGGGCAACTTGCCACCCAGCGAGTTGATCTCGTCGACATACTCCTGGGGCACGCTTGACGAACCGTGGAGGACGATGGGGAATCCGGGCAGCTTCTTCATCACTGCGTCGAGCACATCGAATGCGAGTGGCGGCGGCACGAGCTTGCCGGTCTGCGGGTCGCGTGTGCACTGCTCGGGAGTGAACTTGTAAGCACCGTGGCTGGTACCGATGGAGATGGCCAGCGAGTCGCAGCCAGAACGCTGTGAGAACTCAATCACCTCTTCGGGCTTGGTGTAGTGGCTCTCAGCGGCCGACACCTCATCCTCAACACCGGCGAGCACGCCGAGCTCAGCCTCAACGGTCACGTCGAACTGGTGAGCATAGTCCACCACCTTCTTCGTCAGAGCGATATTCTCCTCGAAGGGCAGATGGCTGGCGTCAATCATCACGCTGGAGAAGCCGTAGTCGATGCAGCTCTTGCAAATCTCGAAGCTGTCGCCGTGGTCCAGGTGCAGCACCACCTCAGGATGCTTGCAGCCCAGCTCCTTAGCATACTCCACAGCGCCCTGAGCCATGTAGCGCAACAGCGTGGCGTTGGCATAGTTGCGGGCACCCTTCGACACCTGCAGGATGACGGGGCTCTTCAGGTCACTGCTGGCCTTGATGATGGCCTGCAGCTGCTCCATGTTGTTGAAGTTGAAAGCGGGGATGGCATATCCGCCGTTGATGGCACGTGCGAACATCTCGCGGGTGTTCACCAGGCCTAAAGTTTTGTAATCTACCATAATTAGTTGAATGTTTATTATTTATTGTTGAATGACTCTTGTTGATGGTCGAGTGTTGAGCATCTCTTACTCTAAATTCGGCACAAAATTACTAAAAAGAAATGAGACGGGCGAAGCTGTCAGTTATTTTTTCCTCTGAATTTAGTCATTTTAAGTTTTTCACCCCTCCCCCACTCTCTTTTTGTGAAAGAAATGTCATCTTTGCATAGCAATCGTTGCGCCTGTGCTCGGTGTAACTTCCAAGAGGTGGTCACTAATTTCTACTGCTCATACTGTGTAGGGTCGTCGATGCCAGCCTCGGCCAGGGCCTCACGGCGCTCACGGCAGGTGCCGCAGCGGCCACAGTGACGCTCACCGCCACGGTAGCACGACCAAGTCTCGCTGTAGTCGATGCCCAGCTCGCGGCCACGCTTGGCTATCTGTCCCTTCGTCCAATGGGTGTAGGGCGACAGCAGGCCTATATTAATAAATGTACCTGCGCGGGCGGCAGCGTCGAAGGCACTGACAAACTCGGGCCGGCAGTCGGGATAGATGGTGTGGTCGCCGCCGTGATTGGCCATCATCACAAACTTCAGGTTGCGGCTTTCGGCCAGCCCTACGGCCACGCTGAGCATGATGCCGTTGCGGAAGGGCACCACCGTCGACTTCATATTATCGTCGGCATAGTCGCCGTCGGGAATGGCATCATCGCCACTGAGCAGCGAGCTGTTGAAATACTGTCCCATGAACTGCAGGGGGATGACGAGGTGCTCGATGCCAAGCCGCTGGCAGTGCAAGGCGGCAAAGGGCAGCTCGCGGCTGTTGTGGTTGGAACCATAGTCAAACGACACGGCCAGGGCGATGCGCTCCTGGTAGTCGTAGAGCAGCGTCACGGAGTCCATGCCGCCACTGAGAATGATAACGCAGTCTTTCATAAAAAGGAGTTAAAGGGGTTAAAGGGGTTAAAGGGGTTAAAGGAGTTAAAGGGGTTAAAGGAGTTAAAGGAGTCAAAGGAGTTAAAGACAAATGACTCTCCACGAAAAGTTCTTATCTCTGCGTTGAAATCCATAGCAAAACAATTGTCTTTAACTCCTTTAACTCCTTTAACTCCAAAAATCAATTCCAAGACTCCTTATAGTCTCACGCCGACTGAAGTGTTGACATACCAGTCGTTCATGTGTCCGTGGCTGTCGTCGTGGCGATAGCGGAAATTATTGAACTGCCCGTAGGCATTGACGAAGCAGCGGCCAAAGTTATAGGTCAGCGACAGACGTGCATCGATGTTGAGCGTCATGCCGCTGTTGAACGTCTTGGTGCCCATAGGCATTATCCTCAAGTGGTCGTAAACCCATTGATTTTCCTCTTCCTCAGAGGTTTCGTCTTCCGTGAAAATGATTTGGGCAATCAGCTCATCCATGTTGGTCATGTATCTATAAGCCTTGATTTTGTTCACCATGGTGAGCATCGGCATGGCCATGACGCTGACGAGGAGTCCACGGGACGGTACCCAGTTGTAGGCATAGCCCACCCCCACGCTGCCCTGCCACAGCTTGACGCCTCCCAGGCCGTGCATCATGTAGATGAGGTCGCCGTTGTGGTGCGTGGCATAGTCGATGTGACCGTAGTAATACATCGCCCCGGCCATGAGCGAACCGGCGGAGCGCTTCTGCAGCACCGACTGGTCGTAGGCTGCAGCGTAGGAGAAGTGCTTGCCATTGAACAGATAGTATCCGTCGGCAATGAGGGTGTGCACCTTGATAGGGTCCATCAGCTCCACTTTTCCCGAAAGATGATCGTCCTCGTCATCTTCGAAGTTGAAGTCGGTGGAGATGTCGAAGTCGGGGGTGTCATTGTTGAAGGAGTGGATGCGGACGTTCACTCCGTAGGCTCCGCCCGTAGCGCCGAGAGTGAGGTAACTGCCTTTGTCGCCTCCTACGTTCACCGTATAGCCCAGACCGTAGCCCCTGTAGCCCGCCCACAGACCGACATATCGCGACGGCTCGGTTTTCAGTGAGGGCGTAGCACTGAAAGGAATGCCCACCATTTCGCCCCTCGACTTCATCTTCACCATGCTCTGGTTCATGTTGCCTTTGACGATGAGCTGCCAAGGATGCTCCGGTGCATCAATGTAACGGCGATCCACACCGCTGACAGACATCGAGTCTATCATGGTGCCCACCTTCTTGATGAACGCAGGCAGTCCTCCTTCCGCTGAGGTCTGCAAACAGACACAGAGTGCAAGGATGACCAGCAAGGATGCAAAGCGGTTCATGATTTTGACTATTTTTTGGGGCCTTTGCAGGAAGACACTACAAGGTGACGTCTCTGCTCTAGCCTGCAAAGGTAGTGCTTTTTTTGCAAACAGCCGAAAAAAAACTTAAAAAATTTCCCCTCTGCAACTCTTTCCCTTTTTATTTGGTAGATTCAAGAAACAGTTGTACCTTTGCAAAAACTTTTAACAATACCATCGTTATGAAACGACTATTATCCATGCTCATGGCGGCCACTCTGGTCACAGTCTGCCAAGCAAAGAAAGTGAAAGTGACCATCGACGGAACGGTGCCAAGCACAGTGTCCACCATCTATCTCATCATCAACGAAGACAAAGACAACGCTCAGCTGGTGCCCATCAGCGACGGCATGTTTTCCGTCACAGTCAAGGTGGACCGCGATGCCTTCATCCGTCTGGACGAGACAAAAAACTACCCACAGAACAGCATGTATGTGCTCATCCCCGACAGCCGGCACATCACTATCGAGTGGAACAAAGGCAACATACAAGGCTCGAAGCTGTCGGCAGACTTGCAGCTTACTTGTTCAGAAATCAGAAGTTCCAGCCCGGATGGATTCCACGTCGATGTGTTCAGCGACGACCCCGAGGCATGGCGCAGAGCACAGAGCCAGGCCAATGCCGTACGTGAGAGCATGCGGGAGCAGCAAAGGAAGATTGCCAGAGAGAAGATACTCGAGTGGAAGAACAACAGCGCCGGCGCATGGATTGTCTATTGCTTCCCCGAGGTGATGGAGGGCGAGCTGAATGCTATGATTCAGCACATGAAGCCCAAGTGGATCAATCATCCCATCTTGAAGGCAAAGCAACAGAAATAACAATTTGGAGTTGAAGGATTTGAATTTTGGAGTTAAAAGAGATAGTTTTTGGAGTTAAAGGAGTTAAAGGAGTTAAAGACATTAGCTATGCTATGGATTTTTAACCTAGAGACAATGGCTTTTCATGGAGAGTCATTTGTCTTTAACTCCTTTTAACTCCTTTAACTCCAAAAACTATCTCCTTTAACTCCTGAAATATTAAAGATAAACTACAATGAAAAAAATTGCAATGTTGTGCCTGCTGGCAGCTGTCGCCCAGCAGATGAGCGCAGAGGAAATCAAGACGGCCGGCAACGGAAAGACGTACACCCTTGACCTGCTGTCGCAGATGGAAAGCGACGCAGTGGAAAAATATGTCGACGAGGACGACGGCGAAGTTATCTACACGCTGTACGACAATGTCACCATCGCCGCCGGCGACAAGTTTGAGATGGAAGACGAGGTGACCGTGCTCTTCGACGACAAGGTGACCTTCACCATTGAGGGCGAGGCCGACTTCCAGCTGGCAAAAGGCTCCGTCTTCGACAGTGCCTTCGACAGCTACGACGGCGTGGCACCCGTGGGCATCGTGATGAGCAACGAGAAGAGCCAGACGATGTTTCAGAACTGCGCCTTCTACTACGTGGGCCTGCGCAACATGTCGAAGAAAGGTCTGAAGGTGGACAACTGCGCCTTCTACTACAACAATGGTGCCATAGGCCAAGCCGCCCTCACTATCGGCACCGACGGCGCACCCTTCGAGGTGACCAACAGCACCTTCGGCTACAACCAGAAAGCGGCCATCGCCGGTGCGGCCAACTACCGCAACCCGCTGCTCATCGAGGACTGCGAGTTCTACTGCAACGGACAGGCCAACCGCAACACCCCGCAGCTTAACCTCACCGTGGCCGACAACGTCGTCATTCGAGGATGCACCATCGAGGGCGACCCGGAGATGACGATGGTAGGCGGCATCGTGGTGGCCAACATGGTGGGCTTCACAGGCGAGCTGAACACCCTCATCGAGGACAACATCGTCAAAGACTGCCGCTTCGGCATGGCTACCTATCTGGAGCAGAAGGCCGTCATCCGCAACAATATCCTGAAGGACAACTGTCACGAGACCAACCCGATGAACGGCGGCAGCGGCATCAACGTCTACGACCCCTACAAGCTGCAGTACACCTACATAGAGGGCAACTACATCGAGGGCTCACTATGGGGCATCACCCTCGTGGGCGGCAAGGAGGCCAACCTGGGCCGCATCGACGTGGAGCCCACGAGCGCTGACTACAACCCGGGCGGCAACGTCTTCGTGAACAACGGCAACGGCGGCGTGCTCTACGACCTGTACAACAACTCGCCGAACACCGTCTATGCACAGGGCAACATCTGGAACGTGAGTCAGCAGACGGAGGAGCAGATAGAGTCGGTCATCTTCCACAAGCACGACGACAGCAAGCTGGGCACCGTCATCTTCATGCCGCCCGCACCCACCACAGGCATCACTCCCCAGTCTCTACTCACTGCGCCATCTTCCATGCTCCAAGGCATTCACGACCTGCAGGGCCGCAGCGTGCAGCACCCGTCAAAGGGTATTTACATCATCAACGGCAAGAAGGTGGTGATGGAGTGAGAGAAAGTCGGCGCAGCCTCTCCCTCCCTCAGGGGAGGGCCGGGTGGGGCCAATGGCCAGGGGCCAAGCAAAAGAAATCCCAAAGCAGCACGATGTTGCTTTGGGATTTCTTTTGACTATTGCTGCGCCTACTTCAACAGGAGGCGCTTGCCTTCTATGATGGCGACTATTTCAGGATGACATTCTTGCCCTCTACGACATAGACGCCATGCAGGCCATTGAGTGAGCGGGTCTGACTGCGTACCAGCTTGCCGTCGATGGAGTAGACGTCGAAGGGACGCCCGCTCAGCAGCACGTCGCTGATGGCCGACTCATAGTTCAGCGAGGCGTAGGCCGGGATGGACTCTGTGCCGTCGGCAAAGACCGCCGTGACAGCTATACGGTGCTTACCCGTATCCAAAGGCTCGGCGATGGCGTAGGACGCCGTTTGAGACGTGCCCACCAGCCTGCCGTCGACATAGATGTTGAAGTGGTCGACAGCCGTCAGGCTGTTGTAGGTGATGTCGTCAATCTTCAGGCCATAGCCCAGATGCGATGCCTTGTTGTGGTGGATGGCGAAGTACTTGGCCGTCTTGGGCAGGGTGATGTATGCCAGGCTCCACTCCGTGCTGGTGGTGTCGTCGAGCTTCTGCAGCAGTTTGAAGTCGCTGATGTCCTGTCCCGTCTCCGAGTAAAGCACTTCCAGACCCTGGAGTTTGCCCAGCACCGAGCCATAGTAGAACTCCACGACCGAGCCGCCCGGCACGATGGGCGAGATGAGATAGTCGTCGGGCACGGGGACGTAGTTTCCGTCGGCGGGATCCATCGACACGAGATACTGGTTGCCGGTGACGGCATCCAGATTGTAGTAGTAGTAGTGATTGGTGGATAGGAAGATCTGTCCATCGAACACCTGGAAGGCCTGTGGCTCGCCGGCCGTTTCAGAAATCATGTCGAAATACTCCCATGTGTAGGTGGGCTTGTTGTCGGCATCGTACACCTTCCACAAACCTATCTGGCCCTCGGGTGCGCCGCTCTTCACGCCGCCTGTTGACCACAGCTCGTAGTCCTCGAAGCTCTCGGTAATGACCTGCGACGACTGGTCGAAGTCGAATGCCCATGTGACGTTGACGGTGGCCTTGTCGTCAGCTTGCTGGGCCACGACCTGGTCGGGATGGGTGTTCTTCTTACCTCCGCTGACGGCGATGGTCACCACGGCTTCAGCCATGTTGTCGTCCTCGTTCAAGTCGCCATGCGCATCGACGACGGCGGCCAGCACCTTCTCAGCCTCCTCCTGGCCCACGACGTCGAAGTCGGTGACGGTGTTGGGCTGATAGTGGAACTGCACCACATTAATCTCGCCGGGCTGCAGTGCCCGTGTGAAGGTCTCGCTCATGATGTTCACTTCGTCCTCGAGCAGCGTCACGGTGTAGTTGCGCACAGGCTGCTGACCCAGGTTCATGACGGTGACATTGACGATAGACTCCTGGCCGGCCTTCATCTCGGCATCGGCCTCGACGGCATTGATGGCGAGGTTGCAGACCATCTGGTCGTAGACGCCCACATTGTCGATGTAGATGTCATGGATGCGGTCGCCCTCCTGCTCGATGTGGAAGTTGGCTTTCATGGTGGGCTGCACATATCCCCATGTCCTGTACTCGTCGAGCGGGATGGCGATGTGCTGTATGCCATCCATGACCGTCAGGGGCACTATGGCCTGCTTTCCGTCGGGGCCGTTGAGCACGATATCCATGCCGACGTTGGAATCCTCCATGATGATGTCGAAGGCGAGCACCGGCTTTATCAGCGTGCTGACGTCCACCTTTCCGAAATAGGTAGAGAGGTCGCCGTTGAAGGCCGAGAAGATGTTCCATGACTTGCCCACGTCGTACTGTGCCCATCCCTGTAATCGTGAGATTACCAACGACGGCACACCCTCATTCATGACTCCAATGGACTGTGGTTACTTGATGACAACCTTCTTGCCATTGATGATAAACATACCCTTGGCGGGAACCGTGACGCGGCGGCCGTTCAGGTCATATACCAGACCCTTGGCAAAGCTGTCAGCATACTTCACAGCGCTGATGCCAACGGTTTCGTTCACTTCGGCGAGGATAGCCTCCACCTCAGCGGTAATCACTGTGAGGATAGCATAGACATCAGTCTTGGCGTTCTTGGCAGCAGCCAGACGATCCACGTAGTTAGTGGCAGCAGCAATGGCGGCCATACATTCCTCGACCTTCTGAGCGGCTTCAGCCTTCATGGTCAGCAGGGCGTTGACACGATCAGCATAATTCTCGGCCACACCGAGGTTGTTCAGCTCATTCTGCAGGTTGCCGATGAGGCTGCCCATCTGCGACGAGGTCACCATGCTGAGGTCATAGAGGATGGACTGAACCTGTGCGTTGATGGCCTGCTCGAACTGAGCCTTCAGCGAGTTGAGGTCGCCCACGATGGTGTCATACTGCTCATAGATGCTGGCCAGCGTGCTCTCAGGCGTCAGCTCACCCTGTATATAGAGGTTGCCCAGCGCTCCCTTCATGGCGTTGATGCCCGACTGGATGCCGCCAAGCTTGCCGCCAAAAGATGCAGCCCAGCCAGAACCGTTGACCTGTGCCAGAGCCACAAACTCGCTATAGACAAGGTCGTAGGTAGCCTGAATCTCAGCTATCTCAGCACTCATACGCTGGAAGGCAGCCTCGATGCCGGCCTCAGTTGCCACCGCCTCATCAATCTCGAACTTAATGTCCTTGATGTAGTAAGTAACAGCAGTGCTCTTAGTCAAATTGAATGCGATGGACTTGAAGTCATTGACGTAGTTTGCAAAAGTTCCATCACCGTTATCATGCTGTTTTCCATTGCACTCAGCAGGAACAGCACCTGTGATGACGATGGGCTCAGCTGCATACTCTGTGGGGAACTTGACATCTCCCAGACATGCCCAGTGAACATATTCGCCGGGATTGTTGTGAGCCTGTGTACCTACAGACTGTTCAGAAGAAGCTTTGCAATTGAAGCTGACCTTGAATTTCGTGCCGGCAGGCAGCGCATACGGCAAGTTGATCCAGAACTGCGTGTCCCAGTCTTGACTGACTTTAGCAGGGCTCTCAACAACGTATTCACCGTTAACGGGAGCGGTAACCACGGGAGCAGTAGAAGGATAGACCTTGGCAACAAAGCGTTCATCAGTGAGGATGTTGGTCCACACGGGCTCCACGGTTTGGCCGGAATAGAACACTTGCAGCGACTTCCATTCGATGGTAGGGTTAGACCAGGGCTGGGCTACGAGGTTGCAGAAAGTACCGCCAATACCTTCGTACTGCCATACCACCTCCTGGAACTCGGTGGACTGAGGAATGGTCACAGAGGCGCCAAGCTTCTCGCCTTCACCCCAACCCCAACCCATGTTGATGTTGAATTGAAGTGTGGCTGAAGACCTGACTAAGGCTTTGACAACATAAGAGCCGTCTTTTTCTGTGGGAATACCATCAGCAATGAAATACTGATGCCAACCTTCGGCACCACGGTCGGTCATAATGCCGTCAACCCATTCGGGAGTAAATCCCATCACATAGAATGGGAAACTGTTGTAGGTTGAGTAGTCAATCGAGTAGATTGGCTCCTGAGACTTTGCCTCGCCAGCTCCCATGATGAAGAGTGCGAAGGCAAGCATTAGTCTAGTAAAATTTTTCATAAAAACAAACATTTAGTTAATAATAAAAGGTTTTAAAAAAGCGTTCCATCGTTATCAGCCAGACGTGTGTTCAAAAACGCCCTCTTTTACAATCTGGCAAAAATACGCATTTTCCAAATATCAACCAAGTTTTTGAATCACTTTTTTTTTAAAAAGTTCCGACCTGTGCGGATGGAATTAGACATAGTTACGTAGCGAACTCGGTCAGCTGATACCGCGGTATCAGCTGACCGAGTTCGCGGCGTTACTTTTTGTCCGAAGCCTTCGGACAAAAAGTCCGAAGCCTTCGGACGACGAGTCCGAAGCCTTCGGACAGAGCGTCCGAAGCCTTCGGACTTTTTTAGGGATGCCCATTAGAACGCAAAACTCCATGCAAAAACAGGAAAGTAGCCCTGCGCAGACCTTCCCCTCCTTTCCAAAGGGAGACACTCTTTATACATTTGTTGGTGGTCAACTGTTTACAGGGGCGTTGCCCCTGCCTGTATTCCGCCCCTTCTCATCGCCTTGATAACGTCCAGGGTGGTTGCCTTTCTCCCTTTTCGTTTCATCGACCTTTCAAAGAGTGGATCGTCAAATTCATAAAGTATCGTAAAACTGAGGGCAAAGTTACGATAATACTGAGAATTATTATTAACTTTGCTGTGTGTTTTATAAACTACGCTTAGAACGTATCGTATAATGAGTTTGGCGGTAAGAAAGAATGGTGCCTCACGACAGTTAATTGTTTTATTCACATAAATATAAACTAGCAATTATGAGTAATCCGCTTTTCAACATCCAGTATGGCCTGTTCGTCATCACAACTTGTGACGAGGGCCGCGACAATGGCTGCATCAGCAACACCGTCGCTCAGGTGACGGCACAGCCCAACCGTATCTCAGTAGCCCTGAACAAGGGTAACTTCACCACCGAACTCATTCAGCGTTCGGGCAAGTTCACCGCCTCCATTATCAGCGAGGCTGCCGACTTCGAGCTGTTCAAGCACTTCGGTTTCCAGAGTGGAAGGACGGTCGATAAGTTCGCGGACTTCACCGATTGTCGTCGCGTCGCCAACGGCACGCTGGCCATCACCCGTGGCACCAACGCCTTCATCTCTGCTGACGTGGAGCAAGCCATCGACCTTGGCACCCACATGCTCTTCGTAGGCCCCGTCACCGAAATGGAAGTGCTGGCCGACGTGCCTTCTGCCACCTATAATTATTATCAGCAGCACATCAAGCCGAAGCCCCAGCCCGTGGGTCAGACCGCCGAGGGCAAGACCATCTGGCGCTGCAGCATCTGCGGCTACGAGTACGTGGGCGAGGAACTGCCCGACGACTTCACCTGCCCCATCTGCAAACACCCCGCCTCCGACTTCGTGAAGATCACTGCCGCCGAACCCGATGTCCCCGCCACGAACAAATACGCCGGTACCCGCACCGAGAAGAACCTCGAAGCCGCCTTTGCTGGTGAGTCGATGGCCCGCAACAAGTACACCTATTACGCCTCCGTTGCCAAGAAGAACGGCTATGAGCAGATTGCCGCCCTCTTCCTGAAGACTGCCGAGAACGAAAAGGAACACGCCAAGCTGTGGTTCCGCCATTTTGGCGGGCTGGGCAGCACTGCCG
>JAEEPZ010000245.1 GCA_016285055.1 Prevotella sp. | reverse complement strand
CTGATTACAAGTTGGGCCATAGGGCGAACATGGCTGCATAACACAAAGTTTCCAGTTTCGTGGCGGGGAGCCCGGGAGGCATCGTCAAATTAGGACATTCGTAGAACATCATTTCATAGCACGATTGGGCCAGCGTTGTGGCGGGCAGTGCGGGGGCTACGGCGATTCCTGCTTCTGAAAACATCTGCATGTAGCATCCAAGTTTCATCGTTGTGGCGGGCAAAGTGGGTGCTTTGGTCAGCCCCGAACATCCTTCAAACATGCTAAAGTAGCAGTTGTCTGCCAATGTAGTGGCGGGCAGAACGATGGGTTTGGTGGGATGGTTCAATAGGTGTGTATTCCTATAAAACAGTCTGCGGAAGGTGCTTCCTGCTGTCAATGTCGTGGCCGACTCGTAGCTGGTGGAGCTGACGAGGCTCATCACGTTGCCATAGACGTAGCAATCCTTATCGCAGGTGAAAGTACTGACAGCATCTGTGCCACTGCTTGCAGCGTATGTGGCATTATCGCCACGGAACATCACCTTGTCGCCGACGTTGGCCAGCGTGATGGCCGTGCCCCATGTGTAGTGCGTCCAGTTGCTGCCGTCGATGCTGTATTCCGGGGCACTGACGGTCGAACCGGTGTAGGTCTTGAACGTCACGCTGGCACCGGCCTCCTTGGCCTCGAAGGTCAGCGGAGTGGCCTGGCTGTTGGTCATCTTCACCTTGACCTCGTAGTATCGGCCGTTGAGCATCGTCACGCCGGCCTTCTCGTAGGTGTAGGTGTTCGTGCCGTCAGTGGCGGTGAGGGCGAAGGTAAATTTGGCCTGGCTGCTGAACGGCAGCGCCGCATAGATGACATTGTCGGCGGGTGTGGTGCGGTCGATGGTGATGGGGCCAAGCGTATAAACGTCGGGGTACGTGATGGACTGTATCAGGCGCGACTCACCGTTGAACTTTGCGTCGATGGTGAGCTGGGTGGCGTTGATGGGCGAGCCGGTGGCCTTGTCAATCAGCGTGAACTTCACGATGGCCTGGTTGTTGGTGAACAGCACTGGGCCGCCGCTGGGAGAGGAGTCTTCTGCCCCAATGGTCGTGCCGTCGACGCTCGTCACCTTGGCAGTGCCCGTGGTGTAGTCGTAGCGCTGGGCGATGGTCGCCAGCGTGCCGTCCTGCCCGGTGTAGTCGGCATCGACCGACGGCCACCGCAGGAAGATGATGTCATCAACGGCGACGCTGCCCGTGAGCGAACCCGTGAGCGTGGCCGAGGCACCGTCGCTCTGGGGCGAGAGGTGGCCTTCAAGTGCTGCCTGCTGGGTGTAGTTGTAGACTGCCACCTCGTCGGTGGTCTGCCAGGTGGCGTTGAGCGTCTTGCCGTCGAGGGCGAGGGCGCGGGTGGCGGCAGCGTCGCCGCCCTTCGTGGCCTCGACGGTCATGGTGTAGGTGTGCTGTGCGGGGTTTGCGGGTTGCTCCTCCACGATGTTGTCGTCGCCGGAGCAGGCGGCGAGGGCGGCTCCTGCCATCAGCAGGGCGGCCAGACTTAAACTCTTAAATTCTCTAATTCTTGATGTTTCCATTGTTCGTGTCCTCCTTTCGTTTAGTTCCACAACCATTCGCCGTCACTGTTAATACCGTCGGTTATGCCGTCGTTAGCTGTTCCATAGTTGGTGCGACTGGCATCCAATCCACTTGTCATCAGCATCCCAGTGTGCTGAATCTTCACTACCCGCATGGCGGGTTTCTCGTAATCTTTTCTTTTCATTATCTTGTTTATTTGTTGTTTCACTTATAGTTCATTCTAAATCGTTATAGCATGGCTGACCGGTTGACACCGTTTTGTACGGCACGGTCGATGAGCAGCTGGTTACGACGCACCTCGCGGACGATGACGTCGTTCTTATCCTTCAGCTCATCATTCTTGTGGAACAGGCGTAGCACCAGCAGTCCCACCAGAATGGCAAGTATTACCAGCGCGGCAGCCATCAGAATTATCAATGTTGTTGTTTCCATACTCGTTTGCACGTTTTATTTTTCGGGTGCAAAGGTACAGCAAAAAGTCCGTACCCACAAGAGTACGGACAAATGGTCGGATGGTTTCGGACAAATTGTCGGATGAAACGACGGAATGTCGGACGAATACGACGAGATGTCGGCTGTACCACAGCCTACCACAGGACAGGCTTACGCCTTCGTTTGTTTATAGGCAGTAGGCGTCATGCCGTATTTGGCACGGAAGTTACGGGTAAAGGTGTCGGCGCTGGTGAAACCGCTGGCCTGGCTAACCTGCTCAACAGCGATGTCGGGCTGGTCGTTCATCAGTCGGATGGCATAATCGAGGCGCAGCTCGCGAACGTAAGCCGGAAGTGAATTGCTATCGCTACCTTGAGCGAAGGCAGCACCAATGCAATCCTTCGACAGGCCAGTACGGTCGATGAGTGTCTGACGGCCGAAGTCGGGCTGGAGGAACAACCGCTCGCTCTCGATCAGATCACGCAAGCAGAGGAACAATTGCTCGTCGGTGAGTGAGGTGAAATCAGAGATACTGAGTCCGGCTCCGGCAGCCTGATCGTCGGCAGCAGCCTGCATTTTCTTCTGTTCCCTCAACTTCTCTC
>JAEEPZ010000112.1 GCA_016285055.1 Prevotella sp. | reverse complement strand
ATCTGCGCAGAAGCAATCCCCCCCTGCCCCCCCTTTGCACGGGGGGGAATAAGTTCCCTCTGCGGCGGCCACATGACGGCTCACGCCGTACCATTTCCGGTCAATACCCTGCGCCCCGCCCCTGCCTGGACGATTGGTACTCACCATCGTCTTCCGTCGTCCCTTCGGGACTTTGGGGGGTGCGCTGCACTATACAGGGGCGTTGCCCCTGCCTGTATTCCGTCGTCCCTTCGGGACTTTTGGGGGGTGCGCTGCACTATACCGGGGCGTTGCCCCTGCCTGTATTCCGTCGTCCCTTCGGGACTTTTGGGGGGGTGCGCTGCGCAATACAGGGGCGTTGCCCCTGCCTGTATTCCGTCGCCCCTTCGGGGGTTGTGTGTGGGGGTGCGCAATTACAGGGGCGTTGCCCCTGCCTGTATTCCATCGCTCCTTCGGGGCTTTTGCTGCGCCAACCATTATGCGCAGGGAAGGCCACATGACGGCTCACGCCGTACCATCCCCGGCTAACACCCTGCGCCCTCCTCGCCCCTTACAGTTGCGGGGTGGGAGCGGCGGAGGGCTCTTATTCCATCCGCACAACACGTTTTTTTTAGGCTATCCAACGATTTTCTTCGGAATATTTTTGTCAATTCATTAAAAATGCTTAACTTTGCACCATACTATACTACATCGCTACCAACTCAAACCATGAAACGACGGCTTCATGTTATAATATATATACTGACATCTGTGCTCGCTATGGCACAGCGGGGTCAGTTTTTTTCTTCCGACCAGTTCTCCAGCAGCCTCATCTCCGACCTGTGCCAGGATCAGTTAGGCTCTATCTGGATAGCCACCGACTACGGTCTGAACCGCTTCGACGGCTATCACTTCCAGACCTTCCTGCATGATGATGCCGACAGCACGTCGCTCTCGGCCAACGTGCTGACGACGCTGATGTGCGACGATGACGGATGGCTGTGGGTGGGCACCAACCGCGGCCTGGACTGTTATGACCCCGACAGGGAGATCTTCCACCACTTCCACTTCCCCGCTGGTGTGCAGCCGCGCATCACCAACCTGCTGCAGCGCCACGACGGCACGTTGCTCATAGGCACGGCGGGCTATGGCGCGTTCACCCTCCCTCTGCCTGCAACGAAGGCCGTCAACGCGCAGCCGACGGCGTTCACCAGCATGGGCAGCGACACTTACTTCAGCCGCATTTATGAAGACGCCCACGGAAGACTGTGGAAGAGTGGCTTCAACGAGGACATCGTGGTGCAGGACGGTGGCGAGCTGCGCACGCTGCACTCGCAGGTAGGCATCCCTCTGGCTCTGTTCGAGTACCGGGACGAGATGATGGTGCTCGGCATGTATGGGCTGCTGGCCTATCGTGACGGCCAGCTGGTGAGGGCGCCCTTCGATATGAGTGCCATCAGCGGCAAAGAGGTGATTTTCACCGATGTGGCCCTCTGTGGCGACTCTATATTATACATAGGCACGCGCGGGGATGGACTCTTCAGCCTTTCCGACGGCAAGCTGAAGCATGTGGACGCCAGCGCCAAGGGCATCAGCCTGTCAACGGCGAGAATCAGCACGCTGATGACCGACGAGCGCGGCAACCTCTGGGTGGGCTGCTTCCGCAAGGGCCTGTTCATGCTGCCCCAGCGCCCCTCACAGTTTGCCAGCTGGAGCTTCGACGACCAAGGCATCAAGCTGAGCAATATCATCGGCTCGCTGTGTGCCGGCGACGGCGGCATGGTGTGGTGCACGGTGCGCGATGTGGGTGTCTATGGCTTCAACAGCAACGGCCGCGTCGTGGCACACCCGCAGTCGCCCGACGCCGTCGACTTCATCTTCCGCGACCGTCAGCGGCGCTACTGGGTGGGCACCGACAACGGCCTTTATGCCTACGACCCGCTGACGGGCAGCTCGCAGCTGAAGGTGACATACGACTGCGACATGTTCAACGACATGACGAGCGACGACAGCGGCCGCCTCTACATCTCCACCTTCTCCCGAGGCTTCTGCGTCTATAACCCGCAGACAGGCTCGCTGCTCAACCATAACTTCTTTGAGGCAGAGGACTCGGTGCGCGGCCGGCTCACCAACAACTGGGTGATGGGCCTCACCGTCGACCACAAGGGCCTGGTGTGGCTGGCCACCGCCTCGGGTGTGTCATGCTATAACCCTGACACCGACAGCTTCCGCTCGCAGGGCTGGAATCAGCAGCTGAGCGGTGTGGTGTGCTTCGACATCTGCGAGCTGCACACCGGGCAGTTGCCCGACGGCCGGCCGCTGCAGGGCTGCATAGCCATTGGCACGGAGATGGGCCTTTACCTCTATGACCGGCGGACGGGCCAGACGGAGAGGTTTCCCGGCAGCGAGCAGCTGCAGAACAAAGCTGTGTGCTATATCGTGCAGGCCAACGACGGCGACCTGTGGTGCTCTACGTCGATGGGCATCTGGCAGTATCGCTTAGAGAGCCACACCTTTGCCGGACATATCTCCGGCAACGGCCTGGTGCAGAAGGAGTACCTCTACGGCGTGGGTATGCACACCGACGAGGACGTCATCTATTTCGGCCACAACGACGGCCTGACCGTATTCTCGCCATCCAGCGTGAAGGAGAGCCAGCACACCATCGACCCGCTGCAGCTGACGGCCTTCCGCGTGGGCGACCTGTTTGTGAAGCAGGGCACCGTCATCAACGGCGTCGAGGTGACCGAGCGTGCCGTCTCACAGAGCAATTACTTCACGCTGAGCTATCTGGACCACACCGTCACCCTGTCGTTCTCGCAGTTTGACTTCGACGACCCCTCGAACAGCGCTCTTGAGTACAGCATCAACGGCGGTGCGTGGGTGCGTAACCCTGCCGGGCAGAACGAGTTCACGCTGGGCCATCTGCAGCCCGGCACCTATCGCATTGCCGTGCGTGCCCTGCAAGGCGGTGAGTACACGCCCGAGAAAGTCATTGTCGTTACCATCCGTGCACCCTGGTACCGCTCGCTCACGGCCTACTGCATCTATGCCCTCCTGCTCGTGCTGCTGCTGGTGTATGCCTTCCACACCTCCCGCCGCCGTGCCCGTCAGCAGCTCGACGAAGACAAGATGAAGTTCCTCATCAATGCCACACACGACATCCGCTCGCCGCTGACGCTCATCCTCTCGCCCCTGCACAAGGCCATGCGCATCAACAATGAGCTGCGAGCCAAGAGCGAGGAGCCTGCCGCCTCGTCGCTGCTCACCGTGCACACATCGCTGGAAACCATCGAGCAGAACGCCAAGCGAATACTCGACCTGGTGAACCAGATACTTGACGTGCGCAAGATAGACAAGCAGCAGATGCACCTGCATTGCCAGCAGACAGACCTGGTGTCGTTTGTGCGTGGCATCTGCAAGATGTTTGAGTACAACGCCAAGGAGCGAGACATCGACTTCACTTTCGAACCCGACGCCGGTGAGCTGGAGGCGTGGATAGACCGTAGCCAGTTTGACAAGGTGGTCAGCAACCTGCTGTCGAATGCCTTCAAATATTGCGGAGAGAAAGGAGCCGTGAAGGTGCTGCTGACACACGATGAGCATGACTTCCGTCTGCAGGTGGTAGACAACGGTGCGGGGCTGGACGGCGACAACCTCAAGCATATCTTCGACCGCTTCTACCAAGGGCGCAACGCCCGGCGGCTGCATATCAACGGCACCGGCATAGGCCTCAACCTCTGCAAGATGATTGTCGACATGCACCACGGAACGATAGTGGCGCAGAACCGCGCCGACGGGCAGCAAGGGGCACAGTTCACCGTCACGCTGCCCTTGGGCAACAGTCACCTGACGGCCGAGGAGATAGAGTCGGGCAGCCTCCAGGAGACGGGCCAGGCAGCCGCTGCCGTGGCTACTGACAACGGCCAGAGCCGCGACGTCTCGACGACAACGGCTAAGAAAGCATCGTCCAACGGACAAGGGTCGCAGCGCTACCGCGTACTCGTCGTCGACGATGACACAGAGCTGGCTCACTATATTGCCGAGCAGCTGTCGGCCAACTACAAGTTCGGTACGGCTCCCGACGGCAGGGAAGGCCTCAAGGAACTGCTCACGAATGACTACGACCTGGTGGTGTCTGACGTGATGATGCCCAAGATGGATGGCTTCACCATGCTGCGCATGATTAAGTCGAATGTCAACATCTCGCACATCCCGGTCATCATGCTTACCTCGAAGGCCGACGTGGCCAACCGTCTGGAGGGTCTGGAGAACGGAGCCGACGCCTTCATGGCCAAGCCCTTCGACATAGAGGAGCTGCACCTCACCATCGACAACCTGATACGCACCCGGCAGCAGCTGAAAGGCAAGCTGATGACGGTGCAGCAGATGGCCGACAAGGTGGACACGCCGGAGGTGAAGGGCAATGATGCGGTGCTGATGGAGCGCATCATGAAGGCCATCAACAAGAATCTTGCCGACAGCGACTTCAACGTCGACATGCTCACGCAGGAGGTGGGCATCAGCAGGTCGCAGCTGCACCGCAAGATGAAGGAGATGACGGGAATATCGGCCAGCGAGTTCATACGCAACATACGCCTGGAACAGGCGGCGCGCTTGCTGAAGGAGCAGAAGATCAACGTCACGCAGGTGGCCTACACCGTAGGGTTCTCTAATCTCGCTCACTTCTCCACCATCTTCCGCAAGCACTTCGGCGTAGCCCCTTCCGAGTATGCTGAGGGCGCAAAAGAGTGACAAAAACCAAAAAAACAAAAGAAAAGACACTTTTATTCAACTTTTGAAACAAATAGAAAAGTTGTAGAGCCATATGGAGAAATCCGTATGGCTTTTCTTGTGTACCTTTGCCACGAAATTGCAACAAATCTTTTTTTATTAACTAAACAATATTAATTATGAGAAAATCTTACCAATTGTTCGTTGCCCTCATGCTCTGCATGCTGGGTGCTACGAATGTGAATGCCGAAGAGATCTCGCTGGCCGAGGTGCCCTTCTGGCAGCATGAGGTGTGGGGCTTGGACGAGCCCAAGAACACACAGATTGAGGTGGGCGGCGGTGCCTGCACTTGGGTCGTGGGCGAATCCACCGGTCAGCCTTACGGCGACAGTCAGGTGATCAACTTCTCCGACCTGTCAGCCTACACCCAACTGAAGGTCACTGTGACGGAAGGTACTCCGCGTTTCCTCCTCAACCGCGATGTTGACGAGGGTCAGTTCAACGACGACGAGACGCAGTCGCACCTCATCGACAACACCCGTGGCGGATGGTGTGCCAAGTATTTCACCAGCGAGGCCGGTGCTGAAGAGGGCGAGACCGTCTACATCGTCGACCTGAAGCAGCTGGTGAAGGACAAGGGCTATGCCCATCTGCACGCCATCAAGGGTGCCAACTGGGCCAACGTCACTGTCACCAGCATGGTGGTGGTCACCCAGGGCAAGGTCAAGCAGATTGGCTGGGTCAACCTGATTAACAACAGCAACATGGAGGGCGACGACGTCAGCTCGTTCTTCACAAAGGTGAACTATGGCGACAACGCCAACCAGGTGGTCAACTCTGAGATTACCGACGGCGTCGGCAAGGACGGAAGCCGTGGCATCGTGGTGACGACAGGCGACAAGACCGCCAACGACTACGACAACCAGTTCTGGTTCCGCTTCAACGAGCCAGTGGCCGCCGGCACCAAGTATCGTGTGTCGTTCGACTACAAGGCCGACGAGGTGGCATCACCGGCCACACAGTCGCACAATGAGCCCAGCGACTACATCTTCTACAACATGTTTGGCAACATCGCTTTCGCTACCGACTGGCAGACCTTCAGCAAGGAAGCTGAGGTGACAGCCGACCAGTCGAAGGACGACAAGAAGTTCCTCTCGGTGGCCTTCAACCTCAACCCCGATGACCACCAGACTGCCAACAGCTACTATTTCGACAACATCAAGTTCGAGGTTTACAAGGTCGGCACAACGGCTGAGTATGCTGAGGACGTGATCCTGATGGACTTTGGCTTCGACACCAACGTCGCTGAGTTTATTCCCGCCGGTTCCATGCGTGCATTCTTCGACAACAGCTGCGCTACGGTGAAAGTGAACGGCAAGGCAGCCGCCATCTACTCGATTGAGGGCCTGGCAGACGGTCGCTTCTATATCTTCCTCGAAGAGGCTGTCGATTCCAAGGATGAGGTCTATGTGACGCTGACCAACAACTTCGGCCTGAAGTACACCTCAGGCATCAGCATCGGTGAGGCAGTGCCCGACTTCTCGGATGTGGCCGACTATAACGGCGCCGTCGTCGAAGCCGAAGGTGCTTATCCTTACGACTATGTCACTCCTACGATGGTGGAAGCCGATCCTGAGAACGGTTCGTTCAACCTGCCCAACAGCATCAAGGACTTCAAGATGGTGTTCGACAAGACCGTCGATTGCGCTGCACTCGTAGCTACCCTCAACGGCAGTGCCATGAGTGTCACTCCTGCCGACGGCTTTGCCAAGGAAGTGACCCTGACACGCAACGGCGACGGCGATCTGCCCACCGGCGAGTACACACTCCATGTCACAAAGATTTATCCTGAGTTCCGTCTGGCCGACGAGATCTTCGGCGACACCACTATCGTCGTGAGCATCGGCAAGGTGGAGTATGATCCCAACGATGTGCCTGAGGACCTCATTCCTGAGTCTTACTTCGCCAACTGCGGTAACGGTGGCATTCCCGAGGGCTTCTTCGTGCTGTTCGGCTCTGAGGAGCGTCCTGCCGGTTCGTCTTACGGCAGCGGTTCACGTATGTTCGACTTCGGTGGTGGCGACTTCACCAAGGCACTCTACTATCGTGAGGGCTATGTGGAATACGGAAGCACGGAGGATCATCTGCTGTCGCTCACAGCCGGCAAGGAGTACAGAATCCACTTCAACACCGCAATGTGGAAGGGCAGCGGCAAGACACGCTTCCGCATCCTGAACGAGTATGACGAGGATGTCATGCTGCAGATGATTGACAACAATCCTAACGTGAACGGCAGCACTGGCGCTGTCAGCGGCTCAACGAATGTTGACATCAGGTTTACTCCCGAGACCTCTGGCGACTACAGAATCAGGTGGGAGAGCGCCAACAGCGAGACTGGCGACATGGGCTTCATTGAGAACCTGCTGGCCAACGTGTCGATGAAGTACACTCCCAACCAGCTGGGTCTGGAAGAGACCATGCTGCTCGAGGAGGCTCTGAAGAAGGCTAAGGCTACCCGCGATGCCAATACCGCTGAGCGCTATGACGGTGCTGCTTTCGACGCACTGAACGCTGCCATCGAGAAGTATGAGGCAGAAATGCCTAACTACACCGCTCCTTCAAAGTTCACCAACGCTGCTGCCGACCTCGACGCTCTGAGAGACGCTATGGTGGCTCACCGTACAAGCTGCGACGAGTATGACACGCAGATTAAGAAGGCTATCGACGTACAGCGTCAGAACGAGATGCCTGACGGCGATCCCGCAAAGGCTACCAAGTTCACCAAGACCGAGCTCTTCGCACAGCTGAAGGCCATCCTGGCCAAGTATAACGCCTCTTCACAGTGGGTCGACAATGCCGAGCCCGGAACAGTGGACGAGAATGGCGAGGAAGTGCACGACTGGCAGCTGGTGTACACCTTCGACGAGCTGAAGGACGACGCCATCCTCCCCGAGGCTATTGCCGAGCTGAAGGACATTGCCAACGTCACCTCACTGCTCTTCACACAGGGCGTTTCCGCTCCTGAGAATGCCAATGGCGGCAAGGGTACCGGAGTGGCAGTGCTTATCGACCGTCTGCGTCTGGGTGCTGAGGCACTGAAGAAGCTGGGTGTTGCAGAGGACGACGAACTGGTCGTGGCTGCCAACAACTCACTGACCGACGACGACCAGCTGGCTGGTAAGATCAAGCATCGCATCACAACCATCGTTTACGGCAACCTGAAGGATGCCAACAACGACATGTTCGCTCCTGTTGTCGACGAGACAACCCTCGAGGAGACTGCTCCTTCCTACGACATGACCGTGTTTGTGAAGAACCCCAATACCTATAAGTTGAGCGACGGCGTTGACTTCACCGACGAGTCTGTTCCCGGATGGGTGACGCCGGAGGGCTACAGCCGTCCCGGTCTGACTCCTGGTTGGGGTGCTTGGCAGGGTAACTCCGAGATTGCTCAGGACGCTATGTTCCAGACATGGGGCTCCAGCTACCGCGTTGAGCAGACCATCACCGACCTGCCCGCAGGTATCTACACTGTCAGGTTCGCATTCGGTGAGCGCAACAATGGCGATGCCGGTGTCTTCGAGGACAGCTATGCTTACACCCTCACCTCCGATGGCTCAGAGTATCAGAGCCCGTTGAGGGAAGTCAAGGAAGATGGCGAGGAGATGTACATCCCCGGCATTGGCCAGGCATTCCCCTTCGCAAGCAGCGATGCACAGACAGCATTGGTTGAGGAAATCGCCGTTACCGACGGAGAACTCACCATCGGTGTGAACGCCGGTCCTCACTCACACACCTTCTTCAACGAGGTACGTGTGCTGATGACTGCTCCTGCCACTGGCTTCGACTACAACCAGGCATGGATTGACGGCATCGACGCCACAGTAGCACAGCCTGAGAAGGTTCGCGCCATCGAGCTCTTCGACCTCAACGGACGCCGCATCAGCACGGCACGCCAGGGCATCGTGATTGTGAAGAAGCACATGAGCGATGGTACAATGCGCACCGAGAAGGTCGTGAAGAAATAGTCAAATCACTCTGTAAACCGTTTGCGGGCAAATATGCTGCGAGGCATGTTTGCCCGCTTTCCTTAAAAGAGACAAGTTTGCCCGCTTTCCTTAAAGAAACAAGTCTGCCCGCTTTCCTTAAAAGAGACAAAAGCCCATGAAACACATCGCCTGCACCCTGCTCACCCTGCTGCTGACGATGGGCGCTGTCGCCCAAGAGTTGCAGTTCAGCCACACGCATGGCTTCTGCGACCAGCCTTTCACCCTGCAGATTACTGCTGCCGACGACCAGCCAGCGCTGCCGGAGGGCGCCGTCATACGCTATACCCTCGACGGCAGCGAGCCCACAGCGCAGAGCAGGGCCTACACCCAGCCGATCAGCGTCACTGCCACCACCATTGTGCGTGCCGCTGCCATCACCGACACAGAAACCGTCACACCCATAGCCACTGCCACCTATCTCTTTGTAGAGGATGTGCTACGGCAAAGCAATACGCCGGAAGGCTATCCTGCCACCTGGGGAAGCTATACCACCATCAGCGGCACCGCCAAGGCCGACTACGAGATGGATCCGGAGATGACCGGCGATGCCACCCTGCGCCCACGCATCATCGAGGGGCTGCAGTCATTGCCCGTCCTCTCCATCGTCACCGACAAGGACAACCTCTTCAGCCATGAGAACGACCCCGACCGCGGCGGCATCTATATCTTCACCGGCCCGCCAGTAGGCGACAACACCGGACACGGATGGACAAGGCCGGCCAGCATCGAGATGTTTGAGCAGGGGACAGCCACCCACGACTTCACCACTTCCTGTGGCCTGCGCCTGCATGGTGGCCACGGTCGTCTGGCCGAGAAGAATCCCAAGCATTCCTTCCGCTTGGTGTTCAAGAAAGAGTATGGCGCCAGCTCGCTGAGCTATCCGCTGTTTGGCGAGGACGAGCCGCAGAAGTTCGACCAGTTAGTGCTGCGCTGTCATTTCGGCAACGCCTGGCAGCACTGGGCAGAGGGCAACCGCACGAAAGCTCAGTACACCCGCGACATGTGGGCACGCCGCATGCAGCGCAAGATGGGGCGAACCAGCGTCAACGGACTCTACGTCAACGTCTTTATCAACGGCATGTACTGGGGACTCTATAATATTGCCGAGCGTGTGGACGACCAGTTTGGCAAAGATCACATCGGCGGCAAGAAGTCGGACATCGACGTGGTGAAAATCGAGGAGGACGGCGGCAACCATATCGAAGCCGCCGAGGGCGACCTCATAGCCTGGGAAGAGATGCTGGCCGCTGTCAGTGAGGTGGGCAGCGCTTCCGACGAAGACGCCGATGAAGCCCTCGCCAACCTCGAGGGTCTGCTCGATGTGGACGCCTTCATCGACTATATGCTCATCAACCAATATGCCGGCAACACCGACTGGGATCACCACAACTGGTATGCCATCCGTCGGCGCGGCGATGACAGTGAGGGCTTCCGCTTCCTCTGCTGGGACAGCGAAATCATCTTCGAGAGTCCCAATGAGAATGTGCTCAGCACCCACAACCGAGGCGGATTCCCCACCGGCATTTTCAATATCCTCATCAAGAATCCTCACTTTGCCCGCCGCTATCTGAAGAGAGCCAAGGAGCTGCTGGCCGATGACGGCTTGCTCGGCGAACAAAGCGTTGTGCAGGTATGGGACAGCCTCTACCACACCGTCGAGTCGGCCATCTATGCCGAGGCCGCCCGCTGGGGCGACTATCGCCGTGACGTACACCGATGGCAGTCGGCAGGACAGCTCTACACCGTCGACAATCACTACATGACCGAGCGCAACCGACTGCTTACACAGTATTTCCCCGTCCGCACCGACCGCGTGCTCAGCAGCATACTCAGCTTCGTCGATGTCGATGACTTCGAGGCTCCCGACGGCTGGACGCCCTTGACTGCCTCCATGTTCCATGAGTGGGACGGCAGTGGTGCCGATGCACAGCCTCTTGACCGTCATGTCAGTGTCAGCTGGCAGTTTGGCGTCGATGTAGGAGGCGGTGGCGCTATCGCTGGCTTCGTCGGCGTGGAAGAAAACCGTTTTGCCGACCTGACCGACTATGAGAGCTTGGTGCTGCGTGGCAATGGCAATGACCTGCGCATCCTGGCCAACCGTCTTGTGGCGCATGGCTCGTGGAAGCAGATCTACGTGTCATTCAACGACCGAGACCCTTACTGGGATGCTGACCTGAAGGCCATCGTCCTGCCCCTCGATGACCTGCGCACCATGGCCGACACCGACGGCAAGCCTCGCGTCGACGATTTCGTGCACCTGCATGCCTTGAAGGTAGACTGGAGCAGCACGTTAAAGGTGCTGACGGCGCATCTCATACCTAAGCAAGACCTCTCCGCCATCGACGGCACTACCCGTTCCGCCTCTACGGAGCTCAACCGGTGCTACAACCTCAGCGGTCAGCAGGTGGCGCTGCCCCGACGTATGGCCGACGGCCGCCTGACGGGCAAGAAAGGCATCTACATCATCGACGGAAGGAAGTACGTTGTACGATAGCAAAAGAAAAAAACGACCAATCCTCTTAACGACCCCATATATGAAACATCTTTACTTATTCCTCCTCCTGCTCGCCACCGGCTGGCAGCAGCTGTCGGCGGAAACCATCACCGTGAACGGCACGGTGCGCAATTACATCGTCTATGTGCCAGCCAACCTGGGCGAGAACAGACCGCTGCTCATCTCTTGCCACGGCATGAATCAGGATGCTGCCTATCAGAAGGGTATGCTCCAGATAGAGAGCGTGGCCGACACAGCCAAGTTCGTCACTGTCTTTCCCAACGGCATCGACAAGGGTTGGGACATCGGCGGCGACCGTGACATCAACTATGTCAAGGCGCTCATCGATGCGATGGTGAGCAAGTACAAGATTGACCGCAACCGTGTCTATCTCTCGGGATTCTCCATGGGCGGCATGTTCACCTATCATGCCATGAACCGCATTCCAGACCTGATTGCGGCCTTTGCCCCCATCAGCGGCTATCCCATGGGAGGAACGACGGCCAATGCCAACGTGCGCCCCATTCCCATCATCCACACCCATGGCACCAGCGACGACGTGGTGTCATTCGGCGGCGTGCAGGGAGCGCTGAACGCCTGGATCAAGCATAACGGATGCCCGACAAAGGCTACCGTGGTGAAGAACTATCGCGGCACGCCCAACATCACACGCCACACCTGGGGACCGGGTAACAATGGCGTGGAAGTGGTGCTGATGGAGCTGGAAGGCAAGGGACACTGGATCTCCAACGACTTTGGGGTGAAGACCGGCGAAGAGATATGGAACTTCTGCAAGCGCTTCTCCTTGGAGTTGAAAGACCCTACGGTGCGCATCACAGCACCGCAGGACGGGCAGCGCTACATCACCTTCGGTGGTGCCTCCGAGGTGCCCGACTTCACCCTTCGGGCCACGGCCAGCGACCCCGACGGACAGGTGGCCAGCGTCGACTTCTACGAGGGTGAACAGTTGCTGGCCTCCTTCGACAAGGAACCTTACACCTTTGTGGTGCAGGGCCTGACGAAGGGCGAGCATACGCTGAAGGCGGTGGTCACCGATGACGAGGGACGGACAGCCAGCAGCCAGGTGACTGTCAGCGTGCTGGAGCCAACGTCCAATTTCCTGCTGCACAACACCTTCAACACTGAGGGCTGCATGCCCGATGGATGGTCGGCATACGATGGCAACGAGCTGCGCTCAGGCTATTCGTCGGGCTATTCCTCCGGGCCGAGGGTGTTCCATTTCACAGGTTCAACCCACGATTTCGAATGGGGACTCTATACCCGCAATGTCACCGGGGCTGAACATGCCGGCTATGCCCGTTTTGCCGACAAGGGCACGCAGACCATCATGACGCTCTATCCGGGCAACTATCAGCTGATGTGCCGTGTGACCAACTGGAACCTGCCCGACTTCTCGCCCGTGACGGTGGCCGTGGAGACAATAGGGGGAAAGCAGGTGTGGGCCGAGACTTTCACCCCCACCGTCAACATTGGCAACTCAGCGTCTAACGCTTTCTCTGGTGTCAGGCTGGGCATCTATTCCTTCGATGTGTACGAGAAGAATCGCTATGTGCTGACCTTCTACACTGCCGATGCGCCTTGGGCCGACCTCTTGGTGGGCCAGGCTGCCCTGCGCCGTATGGGCGATGTGTCAGGGATTCAGGCTGTGGAAGCATCATCACTCGCCCCCGGCTGCTACAACCTACAGGGGCAGCAGGTGCATCAGCCTGGCAAGGGCATCTACCTCCACAAAGGCAAAAAGGTCATCGTCAAGTGACCACCGCGAGCTTGTCTTACTCAGCCTTGTTCTGTCGTCCCTTCGGGACTTTGGGTGGTGGAGGCGTCATGATTCAGGGGCCATGCCCCTGCCTATGCTCCTTCGTCCCTTCGGGATTGTTCAACCCAATTCCTGCAAATAAGTCGGCACAGCAAAAGTCCCGAAGGGACGACGGATTACAGGCAGGGGCATCGCCCCTGCGAATAGTCGACACCCCCATAAGTCCCGAAGGGACGACGGAATACAGACAGGGGCAACGCCCCTGTATCTTGGCCCCACCACACAAATGTCCCGAAGGGGGCGATGGACCCTACGCATTGGTTCCGTCGCCCCTTCGGGGCTTCATTTGTTGGTGGTCAACTGTTTCCAGGGGCGTTGCCCCTGCCTATATTCCGTCGTCCCTTCGGGACTTTTGCTGCCATGACCGCCGTATTAATATGGTTTCTTCGTACCTCTGGCTGACGCCGAAGGTACTTTCGCTCGTAAAAGAAAAGAAAAACGAGTTTTTCTTTTGCTTTTCGCTCGCTTCTTCGTACCTTTGCATCTAGAACAAACCAAAGAAGGTATGAAACGACAACTATTATTATTCGTGATGTCCGTGGCAGCCGTCGGCGCCATGGCCTGTACAAACTTTATCGTTGGCAAGAAGGCGTCGAAGGACGGCTCTGTCATCTGTTCTTATTCCGCCGACAGCTACGGCATGTTCCAGGGGCTGGTGCACTATCCTGCCGCCCGCCATCCCAAGGGCACGATGCGTGACGTGCGCGACTGGGACACCAACAAGTACCTGGGTCAGATAGCCGAGGCCGAGGAGACCTACAACGTCATCGGCAACATCAACGAGTGGCAGGTGACCATTGGCGAGACCACCTTCGGAGGACGTGAGGAGATGGTCGACACGACAGGCATCATCGACTACGGCTCGCTCATCTACATCG
>JAEEPZ010000244.1 GCA_016285055.1 Prevotella sp. | reverse complement strand
GATAGTCCACTGTGGAATGCACGTCAGATGACACCTTCTCCTTGATATTGTTATATTGGGCTGTAAGCCCGTAGTATGAGTTGATGCAGCCGAGGTACAAGGAGGTGCTCTTCTCGGCGCTCTTGCGTCCTACGCTCATGCCCAGTCCGGCACGGATGCCTGAATAGGTGATATAGCCTCCTGCCTTGTAATGGAGGCGCTCTTGCATACGCAAGTCGGTCTGTGTTCTGTTGGCAAGCCCCCAGTCGGTATCCAACTCCGAATAGTCGTTGATGCGCACGCCGGTCTGCTGCACTCTGCCCCTCAGGGTGACGATGAACCTGGTCGGCGGCTTTCGCACATAGCGGTCGTCGAGGTAGCGTGGGGGCCGGTTAAGCCTGTCGAGTACCTGCCTGATGACCCCTGGCATCTTCCCGTCCGCTTCCACGCTGTCGGCGGTTTCCTGGGCAGTGGCCGCCGGCTGTATGCACAGCAGCATCCATGCCGCGAGCAAAGCCTTCCGGCGGGTTCTGTCCGAACCTTTCGGGATAGGCAGGAAATGGTGTTTAGAATAGAATGTCATAACCGATACAAGACTTTGAAAGAAGAAACATGATTGTTACGAACTGAAAATCTCCTCTGCATTGAACCAGACCACCGAGGCCATAGCGGCCATGAGAATCAGCGCGAAACCGATGGCGGCACAGAAGAGAAGGCGCCAGATGGTGCCCCACCACCCGTAGCCGAAGAGTTGCCTGTAGGTCACGATGAAATAGATGGGGAACAGGACGCTGGCCCGTATGACCGTCAACTGGGCAACCGTATCTATCAGCAGGTTGAGGCTGGCCATGAACACCTGAATGAAGAACCCTTCGGGCAGGTTGTGCCGGGGGTAGCGGGGGGCACGGCGGAAGAACAGCCACGTGGGAAGGATAAATACGGCCATGAAGAGCAGCGTGCTCCAGGCCGTATTGTCCTTCGCCCAGGTCATAAACTGATTCAGGAAGGCCAACTCCCCCTCAAAGGTCTGTACCTCTGCCACGCTGCCGTAGAGTTTCTCGTGCAGCCAGGTGGCCAGCGCGTTGGCGAGGGCTACGATGAACAGCATCTTCACGGGTGGGAACGCCACCTGCCGCTTGCCGCTGATATAGTCGTGTATCAGGTAGCCAGGCCGCAATGCCAGTTGAACCAGCGTGAAACTGAGCGAGCGGTTGTCCATGCCCCAGAGTATCATGATGCCCTGCCTCACCGTGTTCCACCCTATAGGCCCCACCCCGGCTTTCTGGCCGCAGCGGGGACAGAAGTTGTCACGGAACTCCGTACCGCAGTTGGCGCACCTGGTGGTGTGCCCACTGTGGTTCGTATAGTCAAACGGATTCTCCTGCCACGCTTTGAAACACCGATACCGCTCTCTCAGATTCATCTTCATATCACCAGTCATCATCCTCGTTACCCACGATGCCGTTCTTCAAGGCTTCCTCCACCTTGTCGATGATGGCGTTGGAATAGGCATGTGTCATCACCAGTGCCTTGGCGCAGGTGCGCTTCTGGGCGTCCTTCTCCACGAACGGGTAGTGGCGGGCTATCTCCCACTGCTCGTCGTAGAGGCTCACGTTGGTCTTGTCGTCCTTCTTGCGCTTGCCATCGCCATACGATTTGTTGGTCCCGCCATCGGGTGGAATGCCGAGCCAGCCGCCCGAGATGTCGCGCAGGATGTCATAACTCTGCACGGTGTAGGTCACGCGCACCCGACCGTCCTTGATGTCCAGGCGGATGACGGGCGTGATGCTCACGGTGTACTTGCTGATGGTTCCCATGTGCTCCACAATGCCGGGGATGGTCGAGGTGATGATGATGCAGCCCGCCTCCTTGTCGTTCAGGATGATGGCGGGGCCTCCGCTGGACGACGGTGGGAAGGTGGCCGTGGCCCAGTAGTTCAGGGCCACGTAGAGTTGCTCCTTCGTCTTGCCCTCGGCCTGAATCACCTCTTGATAGGTCAACGACTCGTTCTTGTCGAGCGTCAGACCTTCGGCGATGTTCTTGGCGGCATCGATCCACTTGTCGCCGTACTTCTCCTTGGCATACTTTTCCAGGTCAGCCGCCTTTAGCGCCTGGGCCTGGGCTGTCGTTGCGCCGCTGAAAACGAGGGTGGCGGCGAGCACCCATTGGATGATTTTTTTCATTGCCTTACCTTTTGCTTAACCTTCGCCTTCACTGCAATAATCGCGGTTACTCGTCACCGCCAGTAGGCATGTCGCCACCGCCGGGCGTCGGCTCTGGCGTGACGGGTGTCACGTCGCTGCCGCCGTCAGAAGAACCACCGCCGTCCTCAGACCCACCGTCGGGCGTGGGCGTAGGCGCGGTCTTGTCGCCGCCGGTCTTGCCGCCGCTGATGTAGTAGAGTTTGGCGCGGTCCTCGATGCCGAAGAGGACGGTGATGAGGGCGTTCAGTTCGGCTGAGGGCTGGAGCACGGCGAGGGCATTCAGGATGTCGTAGGCACGGCGGATGGCCTCGTCGGTAGCACGACGTGCATGATGGGTTTCTCGTATGTCTTCTTCATTGCTTTGTCCTCCTTACGTTATTTGATGATAATCTTTTTTCCGTTCACGATATAGAGACCCTTGGCGGTGGGCTTGCTAATGAGTCGGCGACCACCG
>JAEEPZ010000243.1 GCA_016285055.1 Prevotella sp. | reverse complement strand
TCCGAGATGTCCTAACCTATTTACAGTCCCGAAGGGACGACGGAAGACGATGGTGAGCACCAATCGGCTTCCGTCGCCCCTTCGGGGTTTCATTTGTTGGTGGCCAACTGTTTACAGGGGCGTTGCCCCTGCCTGTATTCCGCCGTCCCTTCGGGACTTTTTGCCGCTCCTTGCGATAGCTATTATCCCTAATTGTTTTTCTTGTTTTTATTTGTTTTTATTGGTTTTTCTCAGGCCGCTTTGCGGTATCAACTGACATAATTAGCGACGCAACTATGTCACTCCATCCGTACAGCACGAAAAAGCTGGATCGGCTACTCCAGTTCGTAGCGACTGCCAGTCTGGCGGATGAGCTCGCGGGCAAAGCGCTGCGGATAACCGGGACGCTTCACAGTGGCGCCAAGGCCGTTGGGTGTGCGCAGGAAACGGCCATGCTCGTCCTCGGGCTTGGAGGTCATATCGTTATACTTCACGATGAGGTAGGTGGCCAGCTGCTTCCAGCGTGCCAGCATCTGCTCGGCTTTCTCGGCGGTGTAGGCGGTGAGATAGGCCACGCGAGCATCGCCGTTGAGCGACAGCGCCTTGTCCTCCACCTCTTTCTGCAAGCGGAAATAGCTGTTGTCTAACGAGTCGCGCACCTGCTCCAGACTCGGGAACATCATCGAATAGCGCGGATAGACCATGTTGCTGACCCAGTTCTGCACCCAGAAGGCATTGTCCATCGAGAAGGTCAGGTCGTCGGCACCCGGCGTATTATAGGGCTTTGGCGACTCGGTAGCGCAGCAGTACACAGGCGTGAAGGGCACCATGTTGCCATCATCGTTGGCAAACCAGAAGCAACCGCCCACCTCACGCGGCAGCCACGAGCGCATCTGACTGACATAGACAAAGCCGGCCTGCTGTGTGCTGACGGGACGCTCGTTGAAGTATTTCTTCCCATCCACTTCGAAGTAAAGGGGCGTAGGCCGGTAGGGCATCTCCCAGATGCCGCCGCCCATGTCATACTCACCATTCTCAGTTTTCAACTCTCCACTCAAAGAAAAGGGTGTGCCCTCAAAGTGGTCGCGCATGGCAGCCTCCACGTCGGCCACAGTGAGCAGACGGTTGGGCTTCACCCACAGCGGCATCACTTCGGCGTTCTTGTCGTGGCCCTCAGCCCAGGGAATATAGCGGTCCATGCCGTCGGCGTAGCGGTTGAAGAACTGCCACACGCGGGCATCGCAGATGCGGCGTCCTGAGAAGTCGGGGGCAGCGTAGGCAGCATTGTAGGAGAAGTCCTGATCGCGCTTGCCGTCGTACCAGCCCATGAGGCGGGCATAGCTGACGACATTGTTCGACCAGAGCACCGTCTCCTTGCCTTTCTCCTCTTTCTTAGCAGGCATGAAGGTGGTGATACGGCTCTGGTTGGCGTGACCGCAAATCATGTCGTCGGGAATGCGCATGGCCACCCAGACGGTGCGTCCCAGCTGCTTCTTGGCGGCAGGCTTCAGCGTCGACATGACAGAGTCGTTGACAAAGGCACCCATCATCTCCATGATCCATGCCTCGTTGGGGTCGCAGATGGTAAATGTCTCGCCCTCTGAGCAATAGCCATACTGTTCCACCAGCGTTGTCATCACGCTGATGGCCTCGCGTGCCGTCTTCGAGCGCTGCAGGGCGATGTAGATGAGCGAGCCGTAGTCGATGATGCCCGTGGTGTCCACCATCTCCTCACGGCCACCGAAGGTCGTCTCGCCGATGGTCACCTGCCACTCATTGATGTTACCGATGACGTTATACGTCTCCGCTGCCTCGGGAATCGCACCCAGGTACTTGTTCGTGTCCCACTCATAAATCTGTCGCATCTCGCCCGGCTGATGCTTCGCAGCCGGATAGTGGTACAGGTGCATGAAGGCGCCGTAGGAGTCGGCGTTGTAGCTGCAGATGACCGAGCCGTCGGCCGAAGCCTTCTTGCCCACGATAAAGTTTGTGCAGGCCCGGCTCTCAGCCCACTGCCCGCAGAGCGCAGCCCCCGTCAGGGCCAGCGCAACAAGGAATAGTCTTTTCATTTTTCAGTTTGTTTTTAGAATTTAGCGCCAAAGTTACAAAAAAATGAGAGAAGAACAAAGAAAATGCGATTTTCTTTTTCTTCCGAGTGAATATCAGCCTGCCAAGCATCGCGCGCACGCAAGTTAACCGAAAAACACTAGCACCACTGACACCCGCCACACCAAGAAAATTGAAGATTGAAGATTGAACTTTTGTCACGACTCGGCATAGTTCTTTGCAAGCAAAGCGGCAAGCCGAGCGCAAGCAAACTTGACTCTGCTCTCGCTGCTCCAAAAGTTCAATCTTCAATCCTCAATTTTCAATCTTCTTGGTGTGGCGGGTGCGACCGGTGCTACCCAATTTCTGTTAAATCCAAAGGGGATGCGGTTCCGTTGTGCTCTCACCTCCTCGTGTCACTCACCCGTTCCTCTGGTATTCATGTGTGAGCTCGAACTTGTCTTACTCTCTGATGTCACTCACCGGTCCCTCTGCCACGCCTCGTGTAGCAGTAATTAAGGGTAAGTATGATTGATACAATATAAATCTCTCCCTGTTAATCACTGGCTCAGGCGGCAGCGACAAGTGCGACAAGGTGCGACATTTTTTTCGTCA
>JAEEPZ010000111.1 GCA_016285055.1 Prevotella sp. | reverse complement strand
GGACTCATTGTCCGAAGGCTTCGGACTCATTGTCCGAAGGCTTCGGACTTTTTTGTGCAGTGTCGCTTAGCCGTCCACATGCGAAAAAAATCTTTCAGATTTCTTCGCTATGCTTTGGAACATTGCGATTTTTTGATTATTTTTGCAGGAAAAACCGTAAGACCATGAAAAAGATGATGACGATGCTGGCCCTGCTGCTGGCAATGGTTGGTGCCTGGGCCGACGACGGGCGCAAGGATGTGACGACCCAATATCTGTCCAACCCCTCGTTTGAGGCCGACAACTTGTCCACGCTGTCGGCTGTGAACAACAATGCCGACGGACTGCGCGGCTATGCCGTGACGGCTCCGCAAGGGTGGTCGGTGGCCAACGCTGCCAATGCCGTGAGCCTCATCGTCACGGCCGACTGCTTCACGGACAACAATTTCGGAAAGGTGACCACCCTGGCCGACGGCCAGCAGGCTTACTATCTGCGCATGGGCTGGAGCAACGGCACGACGTCTGTGCGCCAATCCATCGACGCATTGCCAAAGGGCAAATACCTGCTGCAGGCCAGCGTGCGCTCGGCTTACGCCAACCAAGCCACGTCGTCGTTTGGTCTGACGGCTGGCGGCAACAGCACATCCTCAGCGTTTGCTCAGGGCGCGCAGGGCTGTTTCACGTCGATGGCATGGGGTAAGGAGACGCTCGTCTTCGAGCAGAAAGCCGACGGAGCGGCCACGGTAGGCTTCGACGTGACATGGCTGTCGGGCGGCTCATGCATCATGGTCGACGACGTGCGGCTCTATGTGCTGAGCGACGACTACACCGGCCCCGACGACCCTGACATCCCCTCTGGCGAAACAGCACTCGCCGATTTCGTCGGCGAGAACGACATGAAGGGCGACCTGCTGCAGATGCTGGCCAACTTCGCCACCTACATGAAGAACGATTTCCAGGACTGCCAGTGGCCCAACAGCATCGACGAGGTCTGTGGCTGCTTCAAGGGCGAGAACACAATGGCCAACGACGAGCGAGGTGTGCGTCCCAATGCCGACCTGTCGATGATTTGTGCTTTCCTTGTGAAATACGGCAAGGACAAGGTCACCCTGCCCTCCGGCGTGACGTGGAACGACCTGGAGCAGATGGCCATGAAGAGCCTCGTCTTCGCCTACTCCACCCACAAGGCCAACAAGCTGAAGGTGTGCTCGGGCGGCAACTACTGGGGCTCGCTGTCGAACAGCGACCATGTGTGGGAAAGCTCGCTTTGGGCCATGAGCGTGGCCTACAGCGCCTTCTTCCAGTGGGACAAGCTCAGCGACAAGCAGAAGAACTACATCTACCAGCTGCTGAAAGCCGAGTGCAACTACGAGTTGGAGCGCTCCATCCCTACCGGCTATGCCGGCGACACCAAGGCCGAGGAGAACGGCTGGGAGGCCGACATCCTGGCGGCCACGCTGGGGCTCTTCCCCGACGACGTACTGGCTCCGAGGTGGTTTCAGCGCCTGCGCGAGTTTGCCATCAACAGCTATTCGCAGAAGGATGATGCCAAGGACGACACCGTCATCGACCCCGACTACGACACGAAGACGGTGAGAGACCTCTACAAGGGCAAGAACCTCTACGACGACTACACACTGCAGAACCACAACTATTTCCACACCAGCTATCAGAACGTGGTCATACAGGAACTGGGCGAGGCAGCCCTGGCACTGAAGCTCTTCCAGCAGGGACTCCACGGCAAGGAGCAATGGAAGACCAACGCCCTGATGCACAACAACGACAAGGTGATGGAGGAGGTGCTCTACTGGCTGGCCCTGGCCGACGGCGAACTGGCCATGCCCAACGGCAACGACTGGAGCCTGTTCCTCTACGACCAGATTACCTCTTACAGCACCAACGCCTGCTTCCTGCGCGACCCGCACGCGCTGATGCTCGAGAACCTGGCCTACAAGATGATCAAAGCACGCCAGACCACCACTGCCGACGGCTCGTGGCTGCTGCGCGCTGACGTAGGAGCACGCCGCATGGGCGTAGAAGCGCACCGCGTGATGATGACGTGGCTGATGCACGACATGATGAGCACCGCCGACATGACACCCACCGCCTGGGCCGACTTCAACAGCCAATACAAGCAAGCGAAGGTCTTTAAAACGCAAAACATTGTCCGCGCCTCTACCGACAGCCGCTTCACCTGCTTCTCCTGGAGCAACGGCCTGAAGAGCTACACAGGCTACATCGCGCCACACACGGCCTCACAACTGCCATCGCTCACAGCTCACAGTTCTAACCTCATCGTGCCCTATCGCGCCAACAACACGGGCAACTTCCTCGGCTGGTATGAGGTGCAGGGCAAGGGCACCAACGCCACACCGGTGGGAAGCGCCGTCTACGACCTGCGCGGCAACAGCTACGTGATGAACGGCGAGCTCAACACCAACGACGCAGCGCTGAACCATCGCTTTGCCATCTATTCCACTCCAGGCAACGCCGTCATATATATAGATAATGTACGCGCGAAACAGAACGTCACCATCAACAAAGAGAAAGGCGGACTGATGGCCATCAGCGTGGACGAGCTGACGAAGACGCGCCGCACACTCTACTATCCCGACTATTCGGCCGACTACGACTGCCAGTGCTTCACCAGCAAGAAACTGGACGGCTCCGCTTTCACCACCCTGCCCGGCCCGTGGGTGAACATCGACAACACGTTCTCTGTTGTCACTACTAAATCCACTGCCTTCGGCGAGAGAGTTAACAACAACTCCGTGATGACTGCCAAGCTCTACGCCTCCTATAGCGACAAGAGCCGCACAGTGAAGAAAGACAGTGTGGCAGACCGCCGCGCCATGGTCTACTACTCCAACATCACTGCCGAGCACACCAACCAGTTCTTCAACGACGTGCTACAGCTCACCTATACCACGCCCGAGGGATGGAACGGCGTCATCGTGCCCGACGGCGACGGCGAAGGCCCCGAATGTACCTACTTCATGCTGCTGAGCAATTTCGACGGCGAGAAGGACTGTACGCTGAAGGGCGTCTACAACCACATCGGCAAACCCGTCTTCACCACCCGCACCACCATCGAGGGAGCAGGCTCCACGGCCGCTTTCACCGCTGAGCAGAACCACTCGGTGGTGAACACGCTGAAGTTCTTCATCCACGGCATCGGCATAGAAGCCATTCAGGAGAAGGGCGACTCCACCGTCATCTATCTGCTGAACCAGATAAAAGGCAACAACAAGCTCACGGTCACAGCCTTCGACAATGGGAAGACGCTGGCGAAAGACATCACGCTGAGCACAAAAGTACTGAAGGTATCCATACGCGACGGAGAATTGCTGGTGGAAGAAGCCGACTCATTCCCCGACGACTTCCAGTCAACGTCACTGCCGTCGCCTGCCACTGTCCATCCGCTGCACGCTGCCACGCAACGCTATTACGACCTGCAAGGACGGCCTGTCGCCACAACGTCGGGTGAAGAGCAAATGCCCTTGAGCCAAGTGCCAAGGGGCATCTACGTGAAGGACAGCAAAAAGATAGTTCTGCTTAAAACACCATGAATGACAAGGATGCCACATCAGGCTTCTTCTACAAAGCCATGATGCTGTTCGCCATACTGCTGACCATATCCTGCGAAAGCGACGAGGAACATCTTGAGCCTCTGCCCTATCAGGTTCTGGTCGGCATCCAGGCGACTACCACCATCACGTTTGAGGAGGGACTGCAAGGGCTGATGGACCAGGGCAACATGACAGAAGAAGAGATAGCGCCCTACAGGAAAAAGCTGGACATGGCCTCCATGCGTACCCGCAGATACGACGCCCACGTTGTCACCTACCACACCACCGACCCCAACGGCCACCCTGTCGTGGCCTCGGGCGTGGTCTACTATCCCAAGACGGGCAAGCCACGCGGCGTCATCGAGGCCGTCTCGTTGAACAAAACCAAGTACGAATGTCCATCGAAACAGCTGGCCAATTTCTCGCTGATGCAGGGCATGGCGGGATTCATCGTCATCGTGTCTGACATGATAGGCGCCGGAGCCACCGACGACATGGTGTTCCCTTATTACTACCACGACAACGCAGCCAAGGTATGCGCCGACCTGCGACTGGCAGCTACCGAGCTGGTGCGCAATGTCTACGGGCGCTCCATGCCAGCGTGGACGCTCATCTCGGGCTATTCACTTGCCGCATCTGAAGCATGGGCGCTGGCACGCTACTACCACAAGCACCCGGAGCTGGGCGTCAACGTCAACCAAGTGTGGATAGGCGGCGGTGCCTACCAGCCCATTGACGTGCTGGACCATCAGCTGCGCACGCTCACCGCCGAATATGTCTCTGCACCCAGCGTCTACTATTCCGTCAACCACTACGACAGCCTGGGACTCGACCTGCGGGAAATGTTCAGAGGAGAACTGCGCGAGCACTACGAAGAGTGGTGCACGGGCAACATGGCGCTGGCCGATGTGTCACAAAAGTTAGGACCAGACATCAGCCAGTACATGAACCTTGACTTCTTCAAGGACGACAACGAAGACTACTTGAGACTACGTGCCAGCATAGAGCGTTTCACCATTCCCAACGACTGGGTACCCACATGCGACGTGCACATCTACCATGGCCGCAACGACACATACGTCCCCATCGCCTGCTCCGACAAGCTGGTGGCCTATCTGCGTTCTGTCGGCACAGCTGTAGACTATGTGGTGACAGAGACAGGACACTTAGAGAATGGTTTGACCATGGCCTCAGACTTGGCAGAGCTGCTCTATAAATAGCCCAACTTCTGCAAGCTGTGCAATAAGTACTTGTAAAGCGGATAAAGGCCGAGCGGAGCAGTAAGGAGATAAGGAGATGAGCGGCGTGCTATAGCTGTCCTATCTCCTCAACTGTCAAACCAGTGTATTTTGCTATCAGTTCCGCTGGCATGCCGTCGGCCTTCATGCGGCGGGCATTGTCACGTTTGGCCTCCTCAGCACCCTCGGCTCTTCCTTTGGCGAGGCCCTTGGCGAGGCCCTCGGCCATTCCTTTCTCTTCCGCACCCGTTAAGGCGTTGTAGGTGTCGCGGTAGCGCTTCAGGGCGTGGTCATACTCCAGGCGGTCCTCCTTCGACAGCTTGCTCACCTCAGCCACCTCGGCCAGCCGCTGAAACACTGCGTTCTGTGCTGCCCACGGCATTCTCTCCAGTATCTCCATGTTCTTCAGTATATAAATCCAACGTTCAAAATGATTCTCACACTCATCGGCCTCCTTCAAGAAGCAAGGCATCTGAAGGAATATCAGGCGCATCTTGTCTAAGAACATCCCACCCTCATTGTCAGTCAGCCTCACGTCGATGCGAAGCCGGTTGGCATAGCCCGTCTGCACAAAGTTGGTGAAGGCCACCATATACACGGCCTTGATGTTGTAGTTCCAATCGTTACCACTCTCGCCCTGCCGTACAATGGCCTCCGACGCATAGTAGAGCATGCGCTCCTTGAAATGGGGATGCTCACGGTTCTGCATCTCCACGATGATCTTCTCGCCACTGTCCGTCTCGCACAGAATGTCGTAGATAGGAGAGCGGTCGCCTTGGAAGATGGCCGTCTGCTCCTTGTCGAGGAACTTCAGGTCGGTGATGGTGCGCTCTCCCTCAAGCAGCGTGTTCAGGAAATCGAGCAACTGTGGCTTGGAGAACTCGCGCCCGAAGATGATCTTGAAACCCAGGTCGGTGAACGGATTGATGAACTTTCCCATAGCAAGCGATTATTTTGCGCAAAATTACAAACAATTACCGATACTTCCAAATAATAAGCAATAAAAAAAGTGATAATCCGCCATTTTACCACCAATTATTGACTTGTTCATAGGTTATTTCATTTTGCTTGTTTCAAAGCTTTACTCCTCTACTGCGCGGTGGAAGACGACGGGCTCGGGCCTGGTGATGTTGGCAGCCATGAAGATGCCCTGCGCACCGCCCTTGATGTTGGTGATGGGATTGGCCGTAGTAGACTGCCCATAGAACAACGACTGGAAGAACTCCCAGCAGTCGCGCTCATAGCTGATGATCTCTGCATGGATGATGTCACCCTCTCTCAAAGGTATCAGCCCTTCTTCGTCAACGCCATCCTTTATCTCTTTCTCCGAGTTGCAGATGATGTCATACTCGTAGGCACCGTTAACACTGGTACGCCCCGACCTGGGATTCCATCTGAAGAGCTCGCCGTCACGCCACAATCGGCACAGGTAGTAGTTTCTGCTATCGGGTATGGCGTCAATACCCATGATGCAGAAGAAATAGATGCGCTCCTGCAGCACATCAACCCATCGGAAGAAGACGGAGTCGACAACTGCGGGCGGTGGCATGGTCGAAGTCGCCTCATACTGCCTACCGTCCACCACGGCCCTCATGGTGTAGGTACGGCCTTCCGTCCCAACCAGTCCGCTGGGTGAGAGGAAGCACTGCTGACGGCTGTCGAAGTAGAGTTGTTCTTCCATGCCGTCGTCGCTGGCTATCCACACCTGCGCGTCGCTGATAGACAGGCTTTTTGCAGAGTCGGTCATGGGACGCGTCTCGCTGATGCGCACAAAAACGCCCTCATTGCTGACCTGCCCCTCAAAAAAGACCTTCTTTTCTGAAACAGGATAGTCGAAGCTGATTTCATGCTCGCAGGAAAAGAGCGCCATGAGGCAGCACATGGCAAGCATGATGGTGCAGCAGGTTGATTTCGTGGTTAAAGATGCCATCCGCTGTTTAGTATTTGTAGGTGAACGACACGGTGGGCACGATGCCGAAGAGTGAGGTGACCACGGCTTTGGTGCCCGACGGCTTCGTCTCGTCTTCCTTGAAGCTGATGAAGAAAGGATTGTAACGGTTATAAGCATTGAAGAGGCCGAAGGTCCACGTGCGCGTGGCCTTGCCCTTCGTCGTGCTGTAAGCCGCACTCAGGTCGAGGCGGTGATAGGCCGGTGCACGGCTGGTGTTGCGCTCTCCAAAGTAATAGTTGGTCTCGCCAGCCACCTCAAACTTCCCCGAGGGCGCTGTCATGGCCTGGCCTGTGGTGTAGCGCCATACAGAAGAGAAGGTCCATCGCGGCGTGGGCTGCGACATCAGCACGACAACGAGGTCGTGACGCCGGTCGTTGGGCCCTGTATACCACTCTCCGTTCATAATGCCGCTTATCTTGTTATGCACCCACGACAGGCTGTAGGTGGCCCAGCCTGTCACCAAGCCCTTGTTCTTGTGTGCCGACAGCTCCAGGCCGTATGCACGACCGCGTCCGCCGGTGATGAGCCGCTCTATCTCAATGTCGGTATTGAAGACCTTCCCCTCGCGGAAGTCGTAGACATTCTGCAGTTTCTTCCAGTAGCCGTCGGCAGCGAAGTCCCACACGCCGTCGGGCATGGCCACTGAGAAGCCCGCCGCCACCTGGTCGGAAATCTGCGGCTTGATGTTGTTGCTGGTAAAGGCGAGGCGGTCCACGGGCAGGGTCATCGAGCTGTTGCGCAATGGCTGCACGGTCTGCGTCAGCCGGCTATAGCCCACCTTGACGGCCACGGCGGGAGTGACCTTCCACGTCACGCTGAGACGGGGCTGCAACACGGTGTAGGTCTTCACGATGTCCCATTTCTTAGGGTAGAAAGTATCTGTGATGTTGCCGTCATCATCCAGATGGTAGTAAGGCTTGCCTCCTAAAGGCGAAATCCACTCACAGCGCAGGCCGGCCGACAGATTCAGGCTGCGGTGAAAGAGCGTCATGTCGTCGGAGAGCCAGAGGGCGGCAATCCACGTGTCGCGCTTCTCGCGCTCATAGTTGGTCTGGAGGCGCCAAGCAGCCGACTGCAAGCCCATCAGTGTGGTCTCGCCGCCGGCGTTGAAAGCATGTGTCGTGTTGGGAGTCCACGTCTGCTGATGGCGCAGCGTGAGTTGACGGTTGAAGCCCTTCATGTCGACGTTGAAGCTATACACTTCCATGCCCTGGCTGGTCTCATAGTTGCTGGCTACCAGCTGGGTGTGAGAATAACTGCGCGGCGACCGGGTGTGCAGCCATCCCAAGGAGGCAGCGCTGTTGCTCCACGCCATGCGCATCATTTTCTCAATGTCGATGCGGTCGTAGCTGTGGAAGAGTGAGAGCGACAGCTGGTCGGCCTCGCCAAGGCGGCAATTGAGACGTGAGTTCATGTCGTAGAACATCAGCGAGTTGCTGCTGTACTTCGGCATTCCCTTGATAAACAAGTTGACGTAGGAGGTTCGTCCTGCCACGAGGTAGGTGGAACCGCCTCTGCCCAACGGCCCGTCGGCCTCGGCCTTCGCCGAGAGCAGGCCAACGGTGGTAGTGAAATGATGGCTGTCGGGATCGCCGCTGCGCGTGCTGACGTTCAGCACCGACGATGTGCCGCCGCCATAGCGTGGCGCCATCAGTCCCTTGAAGAGCTCAACACTGCCCATTGCATCGTCGTTGAAGGCTGAGAAGAGCCCCATCAGGTGTCCTACGTTGTAGACGGTGGCCCCGTCGAGCAGGATGTTGTTCTGTGCTGACGTGCCGCCGCGCACCTGATAGCCGCCCAAGCCGTCGCCCTCGCCCTTTACGCCGGGCAGCAGCTGCAGGCTCTTGATGATGTCGCGCTCGCCGAGCAGTGCAGGCAACTGGCTCATCGTCTCCACGTCTACTCTCTCCACGCCAATCTGCATGTCGTTGATGTGACGCTTCATGGCTTGCGAGCGCACCACCACTTCGCGCAGCGTGTCCTGCATCTGTGGGCTTCTGCTTGGCACAACGCTGTCAATGCCGACTTCCACGACTGTCTGCCTGCCAGCGGCATCGGCAGCAGTCATCGTCAGCATTACAGCAATGAGTGTCAACAAAAGCCTTCCCATCCAGCCGGCCTAAATCTGCTCTAAGCCCTGGCGGATGTCGTCGAGGATATCCTCCACATCCTCGATACCCACAGAGAGGCGGATGAGATCAGGGGCGATACCGGCCTGGCGCAGCTGCTCGTCGCTGAGCTGGCGATGGGTGTGGCTGGCAGGATGGAGCACACAGCTGCGGGCATCGGCCACGTGGGTCACAATGTTGATCATCTTCAGCGAGTCCATCCACTTGATGGCGGTCTCGCGAGTGCCCTTCAGACCAAAGGCAATGACGCCGCACGAGCCGTTGGGCAGGTATTTCTGTCCAAGCTCATAATAGGCGTCACTGGGCAGGCCGCAATAGTGCACCCACGCCACCTTCTCATGGTCGTGCAGGAACTGTGCCACGCGCAGTGCGTTCTTGCAGTGCTGTGCCACGCGCAGATGCAGCGTCTGCAGGCCGAGGTTGAGCAGGAACGAGTTCTGCGGTGCGGGTATGGAACCGAGGTCGCGCATGAGCTGGGCCACGAGTTTCGTGGTGTAGCCCATCTTGCCGAAGGCTTTCACGTAGGTCAGGCCGTGATACGACTCGTCGGGCGTGCAGAGGCCAGGGAACTTCTCGGCATGGGCAAGCCAGTCGAAGTTGCCACTGTCCACCACGCAGCCACCCACCTGCGTGGCCATGCCATCCATGTATTTCGTGGTGCTGTGGGTCACGATGTCGGCGCCCCACTCGAAGGGACGGCAGTTGATGGGTGTGGCGAAGGTGTTGTCGACGATAAGGGGCACGCCGTTCTTGTGGGCTATCTTGGCAAAGCGCTCAATGTCGAAGACGGCACAGCCAGGATTGGAGATGGTCTCGCCGAACATGGCCTTTGTGTTGGGTCGGAAGGCTGCCTGTATCTCCTCGTCGCTGGCCTCCTGCGAGATGAACGTGCAGTCGATGCCCAGCTTTTTGAGCGTCACGCCGAAGAGGTTATAGGTGCCGCCGTAGATTTCGTTCGAGGTGATGAAGTGGTCGCCAGCCTCACAGATATTAAACAGAGCATAGAAGTTGGCGGCCTGTCCTGACGATGTCAGCACAGCCCCTACCCCACCCTCCAAGGCAGCAATCTTGGCGGCGACGGCGTCGTTGGTGGGATTCTGCAGACGAGTGTAGAAATAGCCTTCTTTCTCCAGGTCGAAGAGCTTGGCCATCTCGTCGGAGTCATCGTATTTGAAAGTGGTGGACTGGATGATGGGCAGCTCGATAGGCTCCCCGTTCTTGGCTTTGTAGCCTGCGTGGACGCAGAGCGAGCCTTGACGTAGTTTCTTTTCCATTATTGATTTTATGTTTTTGAAGTTAAAATTCTGAAGTTAAAGAATGAAGTTAAAAAGGAAGTTAAGCCAGCCCTGCTGGCTGGAAGTAAAGCACTCCGTGCTGGACACTTCCTCTTTTACTTCCCCTTTTACTTCCTTTTTTTACTTCCTCTTTTACTTCCCCTTTTACTTCCTTTTATAAGAGTTATCCGCAATGGAAGAACTGCGTGACGAGCTTCTGTATTTCGTCAGGGAAGCCCTCAATGTTCTTGCGGAGATTCACATCGTCGAAAGCGCGAAGTTGGTCGATGATGCCGTCGATCATAGCCGGTACGAAGACGCCATGCTCCTCGAAGACCTTGCGCTGACGGTCGAGGCAGTCGGCACTGGCCACGCAGGAGTCGGGCAATTGAGCCAAAGAAGCCAGACGGTCAGCATTTTCGGCAGCATGGATATTCACGTTCACGTAGGTGCGCTCGGCAACTTCCAGTGCATCGCTCATCTCGAAGCCGTGACGGCAGGCCACGCAGAGGCCGGCCAGCAGCTGGTAGAGGTCGGCCGAGCCATCGGGCGAACGCATCTCTACGGTCTGCTTGATGCTGGTGTCATAGTTGGTCTGAGGCTCCAGCGGATTAGCGGCACGGCACATGTCGGCATCGGCAGCCCAACCCAGCGGCACACGCACCAGCACAGAGCGGTTGCGGTCGCCCCAGCAGACGTTGGTAGGCGCCTCCTGATGGGGCACCAGGCGGAAGTAGCTCATCGGGTTCTTGTTGCCAAAAGCGGTGATGGCCGGTGCAAGGTCCATCATGCCGGCTATCATCTTGCGGGCGCTCTCAGAGAGCACGCCATGGCTGAGCATCTGGTTCTGCCCGTCCTTCACCATGCGCATGTGGATGTGCAGGCCCGAGCCGGCCTTGCCGGTGGTAATCTTAGGAGCGAAGGTGACATCGTAGCCCAGCTGATAGCCCAGGTTGCGAATCACCCACTTGGCCACCATCAGCTGGTCGGCCGCCTGCTCTACGGGTACGGGCAGGAACTCTATCTCGTTCTGCTCGTAGTTCTTGCCGTCGAGAGAGAAGTTGCCCACCTCAGAGTGGCCGTACTTGATTTGTCCGCCTGCCTGGGCGATATACTGCATGCAACGGGTGCGGAAATCGCCGCCCTTGGCGTAGGGTGCCGACTCATGGTAGCCGCGCTGGTCCTGGGCGGGATAGACGCCCTCATCGTCGCTGATGACATAGTACTCCAGCTCGCCCATGGCCTGAAACTCCATGCCCGTGACTTTGCGGAAGGCCTCGGCAGCCTTGTGCAGCGTGTGCTCCGGCGACGACTCCAGGGGATGGCCGTCCTTGTCGAAGAACGAGCAGAGCAAGGTGACGGTGGGTATCTCGGCGAAGGGGTCGACGAAGGCGGTGCGGAAACGGGGCAGGACGTAGAGGTCGCTCGAACCGGCCTGGATGAACGAGAAGAGGCTGCTGCCATCAACACGCTCGCCGCAGGTCAGGATGGTATCGAGGTAGGCCAGGTCGTTCACCACGAAATTGAGGGTTTTCAACTTGCCGTCACCGCCTGGGTACATGAAGTTCACCATGCGGATGTCGTTCTTCACCATGTAATTAATAATGTCGTCCTTCGTAAACTCTGACGAAGGCTTCTCTAAAAACGCAACGATGGGGTTGGCGTTTAGCACAAATGGGTTGTCAGTAATCATGTTTTTGGAAATTTGGCGCGAAGTTACAACTATTTTGGCAATTAGCCAACTTTTTCATGCTAAATATTATTTTCGTCCCTTTTTTTCTGTTTCTCAAGAAAAACATGTAATTTTGCAGCTTCGGTTTTTCTTAGGACAAAACGACGAAAGGCTGTCAAGTGTCGGCAAGAAAAAAGACGGTCTGTGCAGCCGTGCTCACATGAGCGAGTCGTTACAAATGCGGATAAATGCTTAATGAATTAAAAGATATGATGGAGCAAATACCAGCACTGCAATACTATCCGATGGGCGAAGACGTAACAGCCTTCAGCAGCACGCGACAGGGAGGCTACAGCAAGGGGCCTTACAGCGAGTTCAACATCAACCGCTACTGCGGCGACCAGGAAGAGGACATCCGGCGGAACCGTGAAGCGCTGTGCCGGCTGCTGGCCATTGACGACGGCCGGCTGCTGATGCCACATCAGGTGCATCAGACAAAGACGGCTGTGGTCGACGAGGAGATGCTGAGCCTCACGGCAGAAGCCCGCCGGCAGCGGCTGGAGGGCGTGGATGCGCTGATGACCGACATACCCGGCGTGTGCATCGGCGTCTCTACGGCCGACTGCATCCCCGTTTTGCTCTACGACCCTGTGCGCCATGCCGCCTGCGCCGTACATGCCGGATGGCGGGGTACGGTGAAGCGCATCGTGGAAAAGGCCGTCGCAAAGATGACAGACGTCTACGGCTCACGCCCATGCGACATGATTGCGCAGATAGGCCCCGGCATCAGCCTCGACAGCTTTGAGGTGGGCGACGAGGTGTATGAGGCTTTCGCCAGCGAGGGATTCATCATGGACCCCATCAGCAAGAAATACGAAACCACCGATGGAATCGGCAAAAAATGGCATATCGACCTGCCCGCGTGCAACCGCCAACAGCTGATAGACTCGGGTGTTACATCCACGAAAATCGCCATTTCAAGCGTTTGCACCGTCAAACAGTCGGAAACATTCTTCTCCGCGCGCCGCCTGGGCATCCATTCGGGACGCATCTTCACAGGCATCATCATACGCTGTGGCACAGACGTGGAGCGACATCCGCTGCAACCGTTCCTACCAGAAAATGCCACGGTGCTGTTCCTCGGCAGTTTTCCGCCACAGCGGAAGCGGTGGTGCATGGACTTCTACTACCCCAACTTCATCAACGACCACTGGCGCATTGAGGGCGAGGTGTTCTTTGCCGACCGCAACCATTTCGTTGACAGCAAGGCCAAGCGATTCAAGCGTGAAGACATCATCGCTTTCTGCAAGGAGAAAGGCATCGCCTTCTACGACACCGCCACTGCTGTGCGACGGCTCAAGGACAATGCCTCCGACAAGTTCCTCGAGGTGGTGGAGCCGACCGACATACGCGCCCTGCTGCGCCAGTTGCCGCACTGCCGCACCATCGTCACCACCGGCGAGAAAGCCACCGACACCATCTGCGCCTCGCTCGGCATCGACGTAGCACCGAAGGTCAACACCAGCGTACCCATACCCGGCACCTGCAACATCGACGGGCAGCAGATGATGCTCTACCGTCTGCCGTCATCGTCACGGGCCTATCCGCTGGCCTTCGACAAGAAGGTTGAGGCCTACCGGCGCATGTTTGAACAGTCGCTCGCTCCCCACTCGGAGACGTAGCAGCATTTAGCTTGAATGAGGCATAAATAATTCAACCTATGCGGATGGCTTTTATCCTTGAACTGGCATATCTTCGTTGCTATCTATGTGAGTTTATACCGCGAAGCGGCCTGAGAAAAAACCAATAAAAACCAATAAAAACAAGAAAAACAATTTGGTAAATTTTCTCATTTGGAACAATAGCTATCGCCTTGCCCGCCGCAGGAACTCCGTGAGGCACTCCCCTCCCTTCAAGGGGAGGGGCAGGGGTGGGGTCTGTAACTTCTTCGCTGCCTCTTCTTCGCTGCCTCTTCTTCGCTGCCTCTTCTTCGCTGCCTCTTCTTCGCTGCCTCTTCTTCGCTGCCTCTTCTTCGCTGATAGAATATTACAGACATTACAGACCCCACCCCTCGCTCGGCCGAAGGACGCTTGCAAGGCAAGAACCCCTCCCCGTAAGGGCAGGGTTTAAGAGGGGATGGCTGCGCATTGAGCTACGCAGCGGGCAAGGCGCAGCGAAAAGTCCCGAAGGGACGACAGAACTCGGGTAACGAACTGACCTGTTTCGCGCCATAACTATGTCACTCCATCCGTACAGCATGTGTCTTTTTGCCATCTGGGGCTTTTATGCAAAAGTTTCCTGCCGAGAAACCTTTGGTTTCCTGCCGAGAAACCGATGGTTACTCGGCAGGAAAC
>JAEEPZ010000015.1 GCA_016285055.1 Prevotella sp. | reverse complement strand
AAGGACAACGAATACTCGCAGTGGCGCTCCTTCGGCGACATTCACCTGAGCATCACTCCCTTCAAGAACTTCATGATTCGCACCACCCTCGGCATGGACTACACGCAGAAGGAGCAGCGCTTCTTCACCTACCCCATTGCCAACGGCAAGGTGATGCGCACCGACAGCGCCGTCGAGGGCAAGCAGGAGCACTGGATGCGCTGGATGTGGAACGCCATAGCCACCTACAACCTCGAGATAGGCAAACACCGTGGCGACGCCATGATCGGCACCGAGGTGAACCGCCAGGACTATAAGATGAACAGTGCCAAGCGCTACGAGCTGGCCATCCTCAACACCGACTACATGTGGCCCAGCGCCGGTGCCGGCCGTCAGCTGGCCGAGGGCTTCGGCGAGGGCTTCTCGCTGCTGTCGTTCTTCGGCAAGGTGAACTACACCTACGACGACAAGTATCTGGCATCGTTCACCATCCGTCGCGACGGCTCCAGCCGTTTCGGTTCCAACAAGCAGTATGGTACCTTCCCCTCCGTCAGTGCCGGCTGGCGCATCAGCGAGGAGAAGTTCATGGAGGGCACCAAGGGATGGCTCGACAACCTGAAGCTGCGCTACTCATGGGGACAGACGGGTAACCAGGAAATCTCGAACACGGCACGCTATACGCTCTATAAGTCGGTTGTATCCACAGGACTCTGGGGCAGCGGACAGGCCGGCTCCTCCTACGACATCACTGGTAAGAACGGCGGCTACGACCTCGACAACGGCTATGTGCGCAACCAGCGTGGCAACAACGACATCAAGTGGGAGACCACCACACAGCATAACATCGGTCTCGACTTTGCCCTCATCGGCAACGAGGTCTACGGCTCCTTCGACTGGTTCAACAAGAAGACCACCGACATCCTGCTCTTCATGGAGGGCATCGCCGCTATGGGCGAGGGCGCCGGACAGTGGATCAACGCCGGCGAGGTGAAGAACAACGGTTGGGAGCTCACCGTGGGCTACCGTCACCGTCTGCCCAACGACTTCTCGTGGGACATCAGCGGCAACGTCAGCAAATATGTGAACGAGATTACCAAGCTGCCCGAGACGGTGGCTGCCAACGGCAAGTACGGCGGCAACGGCGTGAAGAGCGTGGTGGGACATCCCATGTTCTCGCAGGTGGGCTACATCTACGACGGCATCTTCAAGAGCCAGGCAGAGATTGACAACCACGCCATACAGGAAGGTGCCGGACTGGGCCGCATCCGCTATAAGGACATCAACGGCGACGGAATGGTGACCGAGGACGACCAGGACTGGATCTACGACCCGACGCCCGACTTCACCTGGGGCCTGAACATCTACCTGCAGTACAAGGACTTCGACCTCACCATGTTCTGGCAGGGCGTGCAGGGCGTCGATGTTGACTGCCGCGGCTACAAGTCGCAGACCGACTTCTGGGCCAACTCGGCCATCAACGTGCCTTATCTGAACAAGGGCGTGCGTGTGCTCGACGCATGGAGCCCGGCCAACCCCGGCAGCGACATTCCGGCACTGACCACCAGCGACACCAACCGCGAGGGACGCGTGTCATCCTATTTCATAGAGAACGGATCGTATGTGAAGCTGCGCACCATACAGTTTGGCTACAACATGCCGAAGACGGTGACCGACAAGCTGCACCTAGACCGCATACGCCTCTATGCCTCGGCCCAGAACCTGCTGACCATCAAGAGCAGCAAGTTTACAGGCGCTGACCCCGAGAGCCCCGGATTCAACTACCCCATCCCTCTCAACCTGACCTTCGGACTCAATGTTTCATTCTAAATACTGCAAAAACATGAAAACAACATATCAACTCATCGCCTGTCTGCTATGCTGCAACATCGTTGCAGCCCTCACCTTCTGCTCCGATTTCCTCGACGAGCAGGTGCCGCAGGCCACGCTGACTCAGGACGAGGTGAAGAACCCTGAGTATATCGACAATGTGCTGATTTCGGCCTACGCCGGCCTGGTCAGCATCGAGGACATGAACTCCTCGTTCTCGCTCTGGAACTACGACACACGCTCCGACGATGCCTACGTCGGCGGATCAGACTTCTCCGACGGCGAGCCTTTCCACATCCTGGAGAAGAGCACCGGCGTGATGACCAAGGACTGGCCCTACAACGACATCTGGAACCGCTTCTACCGCTACCTCTCGCGCATCAGCCTGTCGCTCGACATCCTCGCCGAGGCCGACCAAAGCAACAGCACCATACAGCAGCGCACAGCCGAGATGAAGTTCCTGCGCGCCTACGGACACTTCCAGCTGAAGCGCCTCTTCAAGAAGATTCCTTTCGTCAACAAGCTCAACATGCAGGAAGACGACTATAACAATCTGTCGAACACAGAGTACACCAACGACGAGGGCTGGCAGCAGATCATCAACGACCTGGAGGATGCCTACGCCGTGCTGCCCGCCGTGCAGACCGACAAGGGACGCCCCACGAAGGCTGCCTGTGCCGCCATGTTAGCCAAGGTCTACCTCTATAAGGCCTATCGTCAGGACGATGCCAGCAGCAACCAGGTGACCTCCATCAACGAAGAGGACCTGAGGAAGGTGGTCGAGTACACCGACCTGTCCATCTACACCAAAGCCGGCTACGGCCTGGAGAGCGACCTGCACAACAACTTCCGCCCCGAGGAGCAGTACGAGAACGGCAAGGAGAGCCTCTGGGCCATCCAGTACTCGCACAACGACGGCACCACCTGGGGCAACCTGAACTTCTCTTACCGACTCATCGTGCCCTGCATACCCAAGGTGCACGACTCGGGCTGCGACTTCTACAAGCCCTCCATCAACCTGGTCAATGCCTATCGCACCACCAGCGACGGACTGCCTATCTTCGACAATGCTCCCGCTGCCGACTACACCGTAGGCTCGGCACAGACCGTCGACCCGCGCCTCTTCGTCACAGTGGGCGTACCGGGCACTCCCTATATGTTCAACACCAACTTCATGATCAGCCAGACCAACACATGGAGCCGCTCGGGTGGCAAGTATGGTTACTTCGTCTCGCTGAAGCAGAATGTTGACCCCGCTCTGACCGACAGCTACCTCTACGTGTGCGACAACCAGTGGGCCAGCTCGATGAACCGCGTGGTGCTGCGCTATGCCGACGTGCTGCTGATGCGTGCCGAGGCACTGGCACAGCTGGGACAGACCGCCGAGGCCATCACGATGGTGAACCAGGTGCGCCAGCGCGCCATCAACATGGCCACCAACAGCGTCGTCTCGAGCTATCCTAATAAGTATGGTGTGCACTTTGCAGTGGGCAAGTACAGCGGCTCGTATTCCAAGGACGAGGCCATGAAGATTGTCAAGATGGAGCGCCGCCTGGAGCTGGCCATGGAGAGCGAGCGTTTCTTCGACCTCGTGCGCTGGGGCGATGCAGCCAACGTGCTCAACCGCTTCTACAGCACCGAGAGCGAGAAGATGAACTTCCTCGACGGTTCACAGTTCACCGCCAACAAGAACGAGTACCTGCCCGTGCCCTTCGAGCAGATAGCTGCTTCCAACGGACACTACACGCAGAACTGCGGACAGTGGTAAATAACAGTTAATAGTTGACAGATAATAGTTTATAGTTATGATGACCAAAATAAAGAACATTTTTGCGGCATGTCTCCTATGCTGCGGTATCATCGCAGCCCTGACAGCTTGCAGCGACGACAACACGGGCAGCATCGACGTGAGCGGTTCGTGCCTCGTGGAGAAGTTCGTGCTCAACGGACAGTATGAAGGCACCATCAACACCGAAAAGCGACTGGTGAAGGTGAAGGTGCCCGTAGACTTCAACCAGAAGGGTAACATGGAGATTACCAGCCTCACCGTCTCGCCAGGTGCACAGACCAACTTGAAGGTGGGCGACCACGTGAACTTCGACGGCGACCGCACCCTGCACATCACCAACGGCGACCTCGTCATGGACTATCAGGTCAGCGTGCGCAACGACGAGGCACTGCTCAAGCTCTTCATCCTCGAGGGCGTGAAAGGCGCCATCAACCAGGAGGACAAGACCGTCACCGTCAGCGTGATGGCCAACAGCGGCATCGACCTGGAGAACGCCACCTTCGAGGTGGAGTGCAGCGAGGATGCCACCTGCAGCCCCGCCAGCGGGACAAAGGCCAACTTCCGCGAGCCGATGCTGCTGACACTCACCGACAACACCGCCACCAACACCTATACGGTCAACGTGACGCTCATCGAGAATCCCGTGGCCATCTTCGTGGGCGATGCCGAGAATGTGGAGCTGCTCAACGACGAGGAGAAGGCTGCCGCCAAATGGCTGACAGGCAACGTCGAGGGCGCCGCCTACGCTTCATGGGACATGGTGGCCAGCGGCAGCATCTCGCTTGACGAGTGCAAGCTCATCTTCTTCCACCGCCACAGCCCTGCCTACGGCAACTACAACGGATTTGCCGAAGCTGCTACAGGAGCCATGACGGCGCTGCCCAAGATGAAGGAGTTCTGGAAGAACGGAGGTGCTTTCGTGCTCAGCCGCTCGGCCGTGAACTACGCCATCGCCCTCGGTGCCATGCCCGAGAACGTCTATCCCAACAACTGCTGGGGCGGCGGAGGCGGTGAAGGCTCCGACCTCATGGGCGACGACCCCTGGCACTTCTTCGCCTACGACGTCAACCACCCGCTGTGGAAGAATCTCGTCACCTATCCCGGCGCACCCGACGATGCCGTCTATACGCTCGACAACGGCTATACCATCTGTAACACCACGTCGCAGTTTGCCCTCTGGAATCCCTACACCGGCGTGCAGGCCTTCGAGGAAATCACGGGCAATCGCGGGCTGGCTCATGGTGGCGACGGTGCCATCGTGGCTTGGGAACTGAAGGCTGCCAACGGCAACTACGGCAAGGGTGGCATCATCTGCTTCGGATCGGGTCTCTTCGACTGGAACTCGCCCACGCCCTACACGTCGCTCTACCATGACAACATGGGACGCATCATGCTCAACGCACTCGATTACCTAACCAAATAAAAAAGCCACCATTATGAAAACCAACAATATAAAGCATTACCTCCTTGGTTGTCTCGTGTGCTGCGGCATCGTCGCAGCCCCGGCAGCCCTCGCCTCCTGCAGCGACGACGACTTCAGCGGCGATCCCGACCGCGACTGGGCAGGCACCACCACCTTCTTCACACCGACCGACGACCAGGGCTTCGGCACCTACTACACCCCCGCCGTGGGACGCGTCGGCGACCCCATGCCCTTCTACGACCAGCGGACAGGAGACTTCAAGGTGCTCTACCTGCAGGAGTTCATCAATAACATGAGCCACCGCTTCCACCCCATCTGGGCCGTGGCCACCAAGGACGGCGCCAGCTACGAGTCGCTGGGCGAGCTGCTGCCCTTCGGCGCCAACGACTATCAGCAGGATGCAGCGCTCGGCACAGGCTGCGCCTATGAGAAGGACGGCACCTACTACATCTACTACACCGGCCACAACGGCAACTGCAAGAACCGCGAGGTGGTGATGCGCGCCACATCGACCGACTTCAAGACCTGGACAAAGGACGAGCTGTGGACACTCAACGGCCCCGACTACGGCTACTCAGGCAACGACTTCCGCGACCCGCAGGTCTTCGTGGCCGACGACAACCTCTACCACATGGTCATCTCGACCTATCCTGTCAACGGCGGCGACCCCGTCTTTGCAGAGTTCAAGTCAGCAGACCTGAAGAACTGGGAGCACGTAGGCCGCATCCGCATGATCTGGGACCGCATGCTCGAGTGCCCCGACATCTTCAAGATGGGCGACTACTGGTACATGGTCTACAGCGAGAGCTTCCGCACCTCGTGGAGCCGCAAGGTGAAATACATGATGGCCCGCAGCTACGACGAACTGAAGAGCTGCTTCAACGACGGCCCGAAGTGGCCGGCCGACGGCCATGAGGGCGTGCTCGACAGCCGTGCCTTCTATGCTGGCAAGACGGCCTCCAACGGCACCGACCGCTACATCTGGGGATGGTGTCCCTTCCGCTCGGGCGGCGACATCCACGAGAAAAACATCAACGTGGGCGCTGGCGACGGCAACGAGCCCAACTGGAGCGGTGCGCTGGTCTGCCACAAGCTCATACAGCACAACGACGGCACACTGACACTCGGAGCCGTGCCCGCCATGGCCGCCAAGTACAACAAGACCGTTGCTGCTAACGTGATGGCTTCCAACGGATACAACAGTGGGACGCTGAGTGGCGACGGAGCCTTCGTACTCTACAACCGCTTGGGCACCTGCAACCACATCGCCTTCACAGTAAAGACCTCGAACAACTGGGACAAGTTCGGCATATCCTTCGTCCGCGGCACTGACTCGAAGAAATACTACACCATCGTGGTCAACCCCGAGGATGAGAACCACCGCAAGGTGAACTTCGAGCAGGAAGGTGAAGAGGGCAAGGGATTCATAGAGGGTATCGACGGCTACTGGTTCGAGCGCCCTGCCGACAACACGTACAACGTTGACATCTACACCGACAACTCCGTCCTAGTGATGTACATCAACGATGTCTGTGCCTACACCCAGCGCATCTACGGCATACAGAAGAACTGCTGGAGCATCAACAACTACGGCGGCTCCGTCACCGTCAGCGACGTGAAGGTCAGCCAGCAATAATAGGCCGACGGCTCTTTCCATGGGTAAGGGATTGCCTTTCAGGATAACATATCAACAAATTATTCATCACGGGTCCGGCGCTTTGCCGTCGGACCCTCAATAAAAAGAATGACGATGAAAAAACAATTACTCATCATGGCTATGGCAATGGCCACAATGACAGCCTCGGCACAAGTAGTGCTGTGGGATGGCGAAGACAAGGACATCAACACCGACGGAGGCTTCTGGAACCGCGCCGACCCTACCGTCGTGGAGGACAATGGCAACAAATGCCTCAAGATAACGCTGAAAGACAACCCCGGCGGCTGGGACAAGGAGCATTGCAATGCTGCCCTGCCCTTGGGTGACGTCGACTTCAAAGCACTGCGCCGCATGACCCTGCGCATCAAGATGAGCGCCAACCACAACGTGCTCGTCAAGCTGGTGAAGGACGGCGACGGAGGCTACGCCACAGGACGATGGTTCTGGTGCGGAGAGGCAGACCAATGGAACATCCTCACCTTTGAGTTCGCTGCCGGCCCTGACAGCGAGAGAATCACAGATACCGGCAATACGGTGCTGGAGATATGGCCCTTTGAAGATGGCAACGATGCGCTGAACAATGTCGGGCAGACCATCTACATCGATGACATCAAGATGGAAGGAACGATGGTGGATGGCAAGGGAATCCTCGCCTACGCCGACAACTCGCTGACGGGAGAGGTCGTCGTGACAGGCGTCATCGGCAAGGGCAACTATCAGTGCACATGGAATGGCGACTGGCATTCCGAAGCTTACAACGACTATGCCCTGCTGGCTGCCAAGCTCGCGCCAACGGCCACGAAGCTCAATGTCAGCGGTGCCGCACGCTGGGACGAGGACTGGGACGTCATCAAGGCCAAGTGTCCTGGGATAGAGGTGGTCGTGGAAGAGGCTTCGGCCATCAGCACGCTACCGTCGTCTGGCAGAAGTCAGGAATCAAACGTGGTCTACTCACTCTCTGGCCAGCGCCGCGCCAATATGCACTCCAAGGGCATTTATATCGTCAACGGAAGGAAAAGTGCAGTGAGATAAGCGCCTCAACTTCCGCAAATAATTAGAAACATCACTCTTCCTTTTTAGGCAAGGGCAAGGAAAAGTTTTTCTCATGCCGTGAGAATCATTCTCACGGCATGAGAATATTTTTTGCCACCCAGTAGCCAGGCTGCTCGTAAGCAGTGGCACCGCCACTGCCCCGCCTCCACCCGCCGCCCCCCCCTTTCCTAAAAATGCAAACAAAATGCCGATAATATTTGGCTATATGGAAAACAACGTGTAATTTTGTGGCTTGATTGTAAAAGAAAAGACAACACTCTATGCGAAAGCCTGTCTTACACATTATTATTTTATATAGCCTGGCGCTACTGCTGACGGCTTGCGGCAACAGCCCGCGTTACCACATCACGGTGCTGCAGTGCTCGGTGGGCAACTGGCGCTACAAGCTCAACCAGGAGCTGCTGGCCGCTCAGCATCTGTACGAAGAGGATGTGGAGGTGGAGATCCTCAACTGCCACGACCGCTCCGACATTCAGGTGCGGCAGATTGACAGTCTGATACACAGCGACGTCGACCTCCTGGTCGTTGCGCCCAACGAGTATGCCGAGGTGGCACCGGCCCTGAAGCGGGCCAAGGAGAGCGGCAAGCCCGTCATCCTGTTCGACCGTAGGGCAGACACCGACGACTACACCGCCTTCATCGGAGGCGACAACGTGGCAGTGGGCCGCCTCGCTGCTGACTATGCTGCGCAGCTGGCCACCAACCGTCACTCTTCTTCCTCCACCCCACCCCGCCCACAAAGCCCACAAAACCCACAAAACCTCCCCTTAGTCCTCGAAATCACAGCGCTCCAGAGCACCTCGCCCTCGCGCGACCGCCACAAGGGCTTCGACGAGGCCATACGCCAGCACCCAGAGGTGGACTACCAGTGCATCTTCAGCAACTGGGACGACCATCGCACCGACAGCATCGTCCGCCAGGCACTGCAGAGCGACAGGAGGCCCGACGTCATCTTCTGTCACAGCGACTTCATGGCGCGCGGAGCATCGTGGGCGGTGAGTGACGCAGGACTGGAAAAAGAGGTGAAGATCATCGGCGTTGACGGACTGCCAGGGCCGGGAGAAGGCATCGAGGGCGTGGAGCAGGGATGGCTGGCCGCCACATGTACCTATCCCACACAAGGCGAGAAGATAGTGCGGCTGGCGCTCGACATCCTTGGAGGAAAGCCATACGAGCGCGACAACAGCTTGCAGAGCATGGTCATCACGCCAGAGAATGTCGACATGGTGGCCCTCTATAACAAAGAGCTGCAACAGCAGGGCGGCCAGCTGCTCACCATTCAGGACAAGCTGGAGGAGTATTTCGGCCTGTACAACGTGCAGAGCAAGATCATCTGGGCGGCCGTGGCCGTCATCGTGCTGCTCATCGTGGCCGTGCTGCTCACATGGCGCGGCGTGGTGCAGATACGTGCTGCCCACCGCCGCCAAAAGGCGCTGAACAAAGAGCAGAAACTCTTCTACACCAATGCCAGCCACCAGCTGAAGACGCCGCTGACGCTCATTGCCGGGCCGGTGAGCCAGCTGCTGCAACGCAACGCCGTAAAGGGGGAAGACCTGCAGCTGCTGGAGATCACAGAACGGAACATCAGCCAGATGGAGAATGTGCTGTCCGACGTGCTCAACTTCGGCAAGGACACCACCCAGCCTGCCGTCGACGACACCACGGCACAGCAGGTACTCCAGCAGCAGGCGGCAGCCATCGTGGAGAAAGAGCACCTCGGCATGCTCAAGCAGGAGGACACCGACGAGCTGGCCAACATCCTCATTGTCGACGACAATGCCGACATGCGCCACTACCTGCGCACACTGCTGGCCTCGCGCTTCTACGTCTTGGAGGCGCCCGACGGGCAGAGCGGCTTGCAGCTGGCACGCGAGAGTGTGCCCGACATCGTCATCTCCGATGTGATGATGCCCGTCATGGACGGCCTTCAGTTCTGCAAGAGCCTGAAGGAGGACTTCATCACCAGCCACATACCCGTCATCCTGCTCACAGCACGCAGCACCGAGGTGCAGCAGATGGAAGGCTACGAGCACGGCGCCGATGCCTACATGACGAAGCCCTTCCGTGCCGACCTGCTCATCAGCCGCATCGACAACCTGCTACGCAGCCGGCAGCAGCTGCAGACAGTCTTCAAGGGTGGACAGGAGGCCGACAAGGAGGTGAAGCTCACCACACAGGACAAGCTCTTCATGGACCATCTGCGCGACGTGGTGAGGGAGAAGATGGCCAATCCGAAGCTGAAGATGGACGACCTGGGCGACGAGCTGGGCATCAGTCGCGTGCAGCTCTACCGCAAGGTGAAGGTGCTCACGGGTCTCTCGCCCGTAGAGCTGCTGCGTGAGATGCGCTTAGAGCGTGCCAAGACCTTGCTGAACAGCACCACGAAGACGGTGGCCGAGATAGCTTACGAGGTGGGCTTCACCACGCCCAGTTACTTCACCACCTGCTTCAAGAAGCAGTTCGGCAAGCTCCCTATGGAGTTGCGTGCCGAATGATGCCTCGAAAACGGTGGGGCGCATCCGCGGTCGTGGCGCTACTCGATAGATACGAAGAGCCCCGGCCTGCATGAGGTCGGGGCATGGTCTGCACCTACGAATTTGAAATTGTGATAATCAGGCGAAGTGTACAGACGCTAAGTCCTGAGCGAAGAGGTGGATGGCTTTTTCTACCTTGGCCACCGTTTTGGGTGAAGGATTTCTGCGTCCTGTCACATAGTGGCTCAGCTGCTGCTGGTTGATGCCAGTAAGGCGTGACAGGCCAGCCAAGGATATCACCTTTGAGTAGTAGGCCAAGAACGATGCCATATCATACTTGTACACCATCTCAACCTCTGTGAAGGGCTTACCGTCCTCTGCATACACTCGTCGCATGTCGGCATAGCCGCCCTCGAAGCATTGCTTGGCTTCCTCCACTGTACTACCAGTACCCGTTATCAGATAGTCCAAATCCTCTGCATCACTATAGATGCTGTAGTTTCCATCGCTTGCTCTCTCAATAATTGCATTTACCTTCCTCATAGCTGTAATCTTTAAGTTTACATCATTCTTGTTATAGAGAGAGAGCTTATTTCAGCCCTGCTCTCTTTAGGATTTGATTCAGTGTACCTTTTGCCACCTCCTCGCTTCCATGATTGCTCATTTGGAAACTCATGCCAGTCTTTGGGCTGTACCACAGCGGGTGTCCAGCTTGCTGCCGTCCCGTGTCGTAGCATCCCATCTTACTGACTAACTTTTCAAGTTCGTTGTACTTCATCTTGCTGTTTGATTATCACGACACAAAGGTAATGATATTCTTTTGAATATCGAAACAAACAAACAAAAATGTTATCAGTCTTAATATCATTTAACGAAGTTGCCGTAAGGCTTCTTGCCCCGCTTGCCCTTCCTCTCGGTGTAGATGGCGGCGGTATTGACGGCATCACTGCGTCGTTCAAGCGGAAAACGGGCGATTTTTGTACAAAGCCTTTGTACACTGCGTACAGAGCCTTTGTACAGAGTGTACAGAACCTTTGTACACTTTTAACAGTCCTTTGCTTTTCATGGCCGTCGCCGTTCCGCGAATAATACAGGCTAAAATTTCATAAAGAGTCTTTCAAATTTGTTACATGTATCATTTTTCTTAGTCACAGAACGATAAATTTCAGCCTTTTGCGCTTTTGGTTGTTACTTTTGCGGTAGTTTTTTGAAACAATTGTATTAACCAAAATCGTAAAAGCAAATGGAAAGAACAAAGAGATTCTTGCTCAGCTTCCTGACTCTGCTGCTTGGTACTGTAATGTACGCGCAGACAGAGATAACAGGAACGGTGGTCGATGAAACCGGCGAAGGGGTCATCGGAGCCACAGTGAAAGAGAAGGGCACCAGCAACGGTGCCGTGACCGACTTTGACGGAAACTTCAAGGTGAAGGTTGCCAAGGGTGCCATGCTGGTCATCAGCTACATTGGTTACGACAATGTGGAGATGGCAGCTGCTCCCGGCATGAAAGTCGTGATGAAGGAAAACGCTTCGGAACTGGCCGAGGTGGTGGTCGTGGGCTATCAGACCCAGCGCAAGGCCGACCTGACCGGCTCGGTGTCGGTGGTGAAGACCGACGAGCTGAAGACCTCGAGCGACACCGACCCCATGCGTGCCCTGCAGGGTAAGGTGCCCGGCATGACCATCACCAGCAACGGCTCGCCCGTTGGAGCCGGTGTGGTACGTGTTCGTGGCGGCGGCTCGTTCAACTCGTCACAGGACCCCCTCTTCATCATCGACGGTGTGCCCACAACGACGAATCTGAACACCCTGAACATGAACGACATCGAGTCGATGCAGGTGCTGAAGGACGCTGCATCGGCTTCTATCTACGGTAGCCGCGCTGCTAACGGTGTCATCATCATCACCACCCGCTCGGGCAAGAAGGGCGACAAGGTGAGGGTGGACTTCTCGGCCAACCTGACGGCACAGTTCTACAACAAGCAGACCATGATGAAGCTGGCCAACACCGCCGAGTATGCCACCGCCATGGCACAGGCTGCCATGAACGACGGCCTCAACCCCGAGCAGTACGCCAACAACTACGGTCTGACGCTGCACGCACAGAAGGGTGTGGACATCAAAGCCTACAACCCGGCTACAGGACAGATGGAGAGCTTCACGGTGAACGGCATGAACGACGGTTTCCTCAACGATGCCAAGACCATGCGCTTCAGCGACACCGACTGGCTGAAAGAGATTTCGCGCACTGGCTTCTCGCAGAACTACGACCTCAGCATCTCGAATGCCACCGACAAGTCGTCGGCCCTGTTCAGCTTCGGCTACAAGAAGAACAACGGTATCCTGAAGTACACCGACTTCGAGAGCTTCTCAGGCCGCATCAACACCTCGTACAAGGTGAACAAGCTGGTGACTATCGGCGAGAACGCCACCATCACCTACAGTGACCAGGTGGACTGCCAGCCTCTGGAGAACGCCCTGAAGATGGCGCCCACACTGCCCGTCTATGAAGAGGACGGCGTGACCTTCTCAGGCCCCGTGCGTGGCATGAGCGACCGCCAGAACCCCCTGCGCGAGCTTTACCACAACCGCGACAACCGACTGAAGATGTGGCGCATCTTTGGCAATGCCTACATCAACGTGCAGCCCCTCAAGGGCCTGACACTGCGCTCGAACTTCGGCCTCGACTACTGGGCAGAGCATATCCACAGCGTGACCTACACCTGGCACAGCGACGTGGTGAACAACAGCACGCCGGCTGCCAACCTGGGCAACAAGACCTCGGTGAAGTGGACATGGTCGAACACGGCCAACTATAACTTCAACATCGGCGCCGACCACAACTTCATCCTCCTCGCCGGCTTGGAGCTGCACCGCGACGTGGAAGACCGCGCTTCGTCCTACGCTCAGATGTTCGCCTTAGAGAACTACGACTACATGTGGCCCGATGCCGCCACAGGCACACAGCGCGCCGGCGGTATCCGCGAGGGCTACAACCTCGTGTCGCTCTTCGGCAAGGTGGACTACAACTGGCGCGACCTGGTGCTCGCTTCGTTCACCATCCGCCGCGACGGTTCGAGCCGCTTCGGTGAGAACAACCGCTACGGTACCTTCCCCGCCTTCACACTGGGCTACCGTCTCTCCGAGAACCTGCAGCAGGAGTGGATCAACGACCTGAAGCTGCGTGCATCATGGGGTGAGACCGGTAACCAGGCCATCTCCAACTACGCACGCTACGGCCTCTATGCTGCCACCTACGGCGGCGGACGCAACGAGTCGACAGCCTACGACCTCGCACTGCAGGGCAGCGGCATCTTCCCCTCTGGCTTCCGTGCCACACAGGCCCAGAACAACAACCTGAAGTGGGAGACCACCGAGCAGTATAACTTCGGTATGGACTTCAACCTCTTCCGCAGCGCCGTCTACGGTAGCGTCGATGCTTATATTAAGAATGTGAAGGACATGCTCATCAACCCGGCCTACCTCGGCTCGATGGGTGAGGGCGGCGCCTCCTGGCTCAACGGTCCCAGCCTGCGCAACTGGGGTATGGAGTTCGCTGTGGGCTATCGCGGCACCACCGACTTCGGTCTGCGCTACAACGTCAACGGCAACCTCGACTTCTTCCGCCAGCGCGTGACCTACCTGCCCGAGACAACCACCGGCTCCTACGTGCACACCGCCAAGCAGAACCTCGTGGAGGCCAAGAAGCCCTACGGCTCAATTGTGGGCTATGTCGTCGACGGCCTGTACCAGAGCCGTGAGGAAGTGCTGGCAGCAGGTCAGGAGAACGCCCGCGTGGGTGGTCTGAAGTATGCCGACCTCGACGGCAACGGCATCATCAACGAGCAGGACCAGACATGGATCTTCAACCCCGTGCCCAACTTCTCATGGGGCCTGAACTTCGACCTCGGCTACAAGGACTTCGACTTCTCGATGTTCTGGCAGGGAGTGGCCGGTCAGGATGTGTACAACAACCAGAAGTTCCAGACCGACTTCTACAGCATCACCGATGCCGGCTCGAACAAGGGTAACCACATGCTCGGTGCCTGGACAACAGCCAACACGGGCAGCAGCATACCCGCTCTGACCACCAACAACACTGGCAACGAGGGACGCGCCTCAACCTACTACGTGGAGAACGGCTCCTACGCCAAGCTGCGCCAGGTGCAGATAGGCTACAACCTGCCTGACAACCTGCTGAAGAAGGTGAACATGACGTCTGCACGCATCTATATCTCAGGACACAACCTGCTCACACTGAAGAGCAGCTCACTGACCTGCAGCGATCCAGAGAACCCCAACTGGGCTTATCCTAACAGCACCAGCTTCTCATTTGGAATACAAACATCATTCTAGTTTATAGTTTTTAGATAATAGTTTATAGTTATGATTACCAAGATATATAAGAAGGTAGCCGCCGCCTGTTTCGTATGCTGCGGTATGACTGCAGCCCTCACAAGTTGCAACGACTTCATCGACGTCGACCCGCAGGGCGTCATCAGCGAAGACCTCGCCATGAGCCAGCCCGACGAGATGGTCACCTCGGCTTACGCTAAGCTGGGCGACGACTGGTACACCTATCCGTTCAACCTCTGGCCCTACGGCGACGTCTCCTCAGACGATGCCATGAAGGGCGGAAGTGGAACCACCGACACCGACTATCATCCCGTAGAGGTGTGGTCAACGCTGACGGCCTCTACCCCTGGCGGGCACATGGACGAACTGTGGTATCAGCTCTACTGCTCCATCAGCCGCTGCAACCGCGCACTGGTCTCGCTGGAAGAGTATGGTAAGGACAAGCTGGGCGAAGAGAAGACCAAGATTCGCGAGGGCGAGGTGCGCTTCCTCCGTGCTCACTTCTACTTCAAGCTCGTGCAGCTGTGGTATCAGGTGCCCTGGGTCGACGAGGAGGTCTATAAGAACCACACCGAGGAGCAGACACGCAACGACCAGTTCACCCACGAGGAGCTGATGAACATGATTGTGAAAGACTTCCAGTTTGCCTACGACGTGCTGCCTGCTCAGCAGAGCGAGGGCGGACGCGCCAACAAGATTGCCGCTGCAGCCTATCTGGCCAAGTGCTATCTGACGATGGCCTGGGGCGACGGCTACGAGGCAAACACCGGCGTGGGCCACATCAACCATGAGTACATGAACAAGGTGCTGGAATACACCGAGGTGGTCAAGAACTCGCAGTATGGCTACTTAGAGGACTACGGCGACATCTTCCTGCCCGAGTACAAGAACTCGAAGGAGAGCGTCTTCGCCGTGCAGCACAGCGACTATCAGGACGACAACACCCTCTTCGGACGCGCCAACTGGAGCAACATGCTGAACGGCTGCTGGCAGATGTGGTCGTGCGGATGGGACTTCCACAAGCCCACGCAGAACCTCGTCAACGCCTTCAAGACCAAGGACGGACTGCCCATGTTCAACGACTACAACAACGTGACGGCTTATCCCATCAACGGAGTGCCCACAGCACAGAAATGGGACCCGCGTCTCTTCCACACTGTCGGTTTGCCCACCTTCCCCTACAAGTATGAGACTGAGTACACCATGACCAAGGACAACAGCCGCACACCCAACACCTACGGCTACTACGCCTCGCTGAAGGAGGTGCCGCAGCGCTCAAAGGGTGAGACCTTCGACAACCCCTGGCAGGCCTTCGCCATGAACGACTACGTCATCCGCTACACCGACGTCATGCTGATGCGCGCCGAGGCACTCATCGAGACAGGAAAGCTGGAGGATGCACGCACCATCATCAACGACATCCGTCAGCGTGCCAAGAACTCGGTGGCCAAGCACATCGCCTATGCTGCCGACCAGTGCGAAATCAGCCTCTACCCCGCTTCCTACTTCGCTTCGAAGGACCAGGCCCGTCAGTGCCTGCAGTGGGAGCGCCGCTTGGAGCTGGCCATGGAGAACGGACGTTACTTCGATCTGCGCCGCTGGGGCATCGCCTCACAGACGCTCAACAAGTTCTTTGAGAAGGAAAAGGACGTCGTCTACGACGGACAGACCTACGCCCAGTATTACAAGGACGCACACTACACGAACGGCAAGAACGAGTACCTCCCCTTGCCCTACAACCAGCTCTACTACGTCCCCGGACTCTACAACCAGAACAAAGGGTATAACTAAAAGCCCCCTCCCTGTCCCTCCCCGAGGGGAGGGAATAGATAGACCAAATTCATTTATCATAAACAGAAATCAATTATGAAAAGAAATATCATCAAATATGCAGTCTATTTGGTAACTGCTCTCCCCCTCGGGGGAGTCGGAGGGGGGCTTCTCACCTCCTGCCAGGACAAGGACATCGACCGCGAGGCCATGCACCTCACGGCTCCCGATGCCTCACAGATCACCGGTCAGTTGAACGGCGACGACTACACCTGGACGTGGCCTGCACAGCAGGCTCAGATGCAGGTGACCATCTACCGCAACGGAACGCTCAACTCGAGCGAGACAGTCAGCGGCAACAGCTTCACGCAGCACAATGTGCCTACGAATGTTCCTTTTGAGTATGTGTTCAAGCTCTCCGACGGGCAGAACCTCTCCAAGGGTGTCATCAAGACCTATACCCGCGAGGGTGCCACCAGCATCACCGGAGTGCAGATGAGCCAGGTGGAGAAGGCTGGCGGCTACGACGCGCTCGTGGAGTGGAACAAGGCTGCCGATGCCACCAGCATCAAGTTCACAGCCACCAACGGCAAGCAGACCATCAGCGAGACGCTGCCCAGCTCACAGACAAGCTTTACCATCCCCAATGTGCAGACTGGCGACACATGGAACGTCACACTCGTCGCCGTCAACGACAAGGGCACCTCGCTCTCCACATCGTCCTCACTGCGCATCGGTAAGACGGCCATCGGATTCCTCAGCATCTACGCCACACCCGAGCAGCTCGTGGCCGACGGCGACGACGATGAGGCGTCAGCATGGCTCTGGCTGCACGAGCAGTATCCCACAGCACAGTTCGTGCCCTTCACCAGCATCACCGACATCAACGTGATCGAGCCCTACCGCGTGCTCTTCTGGCTGCGCGACCTGGAGAACGTGAGCGAGAACGACGTGTGGAACATCCCCGCCGACGTGGAGGCTGCAACACCCATCATACGCCAGTGGTACCGCGACGGCGGCAGCATGCTTCTCTGGAGCCACGCCACAGTCTATGCAGGACACCTCGGACGCATCAGCCTTGACGAGATGAAGGGCAACGACCACGCCTTCGGATTCGGCGGCGGCGGCATCAACAACGACGTGTGGAAGATGGCAGTGGAGCTCAACCCCGACCACAAGTTCAAGAAGGACCACTCATCGCACCCCATCTACAAGGGACTGGAGGTGGAGACCACGCCCGACACGAAGCTCATAGCCTTCAAGGGACCGGGATGGACCGAGGACCACAACTGCCTCTACTTCAACCTGCCAAGCCTCTGGACAAAAATAGGCAACCAGGAGGAGGCTTGCTACACGCAGTGCACGCAGACCTACGGCATCTATCCGCTCGGCACATGGGACAGCCAGATATGGTGGGTCAGCCAGATGAACGTTTGGGAGGCTCAGCAGGGCAACACCGACTTCAAGGGCACACTGCTCTGCATAGGCAACGGTGGTTGCGAGTTCTCGATGAAGAACAGCGACGGTACGCCCGACAAGAGCGCACACCCGAAGAACAACATCTATCAGGACAACGTGCTGACGCTGGCCAAGAACTCTCTGGAATATTTGAAGACAAGATAGTTTTATTTGGTTAGTTTGTGTATTGTTAGTTATGAAGAAATCCAAGTATTTCTTTTCTGCACTGATGGTGGCCGCCGTGATGGCGGCTGCCATTACAGCTTGCGGAAGCGACGACCATGGGCAGGACTACAACCCGCTCATCGATGACCCCAAGGAGGAGGAGCAGCCGTCAGAGCCCGACACACCGACGACGGGTATGACCGAGCTCTACCGACCACAAATCCACTACACACCCGCTCAGAACTGGATCAACGACCCCAACGGCATGGTCTATGCCGACGGCGTCTACCACCTCTTCTATCAGTACAACCCGCAGGGCAACGACTGGGGCAACATGTCATGGGGACACGCCACCAGCACCGACCTCATACACTGGACAGAGCAGCCCGTAGCACTCACACGCGACGCCCTCGGAGCCATCTTCAGCGGATCGTGTGTAGTGATAGCCCCCCCTACTGCCCCCGCGGGGGCTTCTATAGAGAACGCCACAACTATTGTGCCCCCCTCGGGGGGCGAGGAGGGGGCTATAGTGGCTTTCTACACCTCAGCAGGAGAGACGGGCGACGTACAAGGCAAACAGCAGCAGAGCATGGCCTACTCTACCGACGGAGGCAAGAACTTCACCCGCTACGAGGGCAACCCTGTCATCAAGAACGACGACGACAACCTGCGCGACCCGAAGGTGTTCTGGCATGAGCCTTCCAAGCGATGGATCATGGCCCTCGCCAAGGGATGGAAGATGGGCGTGGAGTTCTACGGCAGCACCGACCTAAAGTCGTGGCAGCACCTCAGCACTTTCTTCACCGAACTCAAAGGCCGTCCCAGCCTGCAATGGGAGTGCCCCGACCTCATACAGATGGGCGACAAATGGGTGCTGCTGGTCAGCGTCAACCCGGGCGGACCGCTGGTGGGCTCAGGCATGATGTATTTCACCGGACAGTTCGACGGCACGACGTTCACAGCCGACGAGCGCGAATATCCTCTCTGGCTCGACTACGGCATGGACAACTATGCCGGCGTCACCTGGAGCAACACCGCCGACCGCCACATCATGATAGGCTGGATGAACAACTGGTCTTACAGCGGCGCAGTGCCCTGCTCGCCCTGGCGCTCGGCCATGACCCTGCCACGCGAGCTGGCCCTCACGCAATATGACGGCAAGCCCCTGCTTTGCAGCACCGTCGTCAAGGAGATAGAGAAGATAGCAGAGCAGTGGAAGGACGTCACGGCCAACACCGACTTCCTCCCCGCCGGGGGAGACAAGAGGGAGGCCGCCTATCAGCTGCGACTCACCATCGGCTTAGACAGAGCCACCACCGTCACGCTCACCAACGATTTCGACGAGACGTTCTCATTCGACATCAGCCCTTCGGCACGCGTACTCACGGCCCACCGCACAGCAAAGTCAGGCGCAACGTCGTTCAACGGCACATTCTCCATCCCCTCCATGAACGCACCGCTGTGCGTAGAAGGCAATGAGGTCACGCTCGACATCTTTGTAGACCAGTCGTCCATAGAGATCTTCACCCAGCAGGGCACCATGAGCATGACGAACCTCGTCTTCCCGCAGTCCATCTACAACCGTCTGTCCATCTCCGGTGCCAGCAGCAAGGCTCAGGTGCGCACCCTCAAGAGAATCTGGAACTGACCCCGCCCCTGCGCGGCCCAGCATCCAAGGCTACCCGTAAGCAGTGGCACCGCCACTGCCCAGCATCCAAGGCTACCCGTAAGCAGTGGCACCGCCACTGCCCAGCATCCAAGGCTGCCCGTAAGCAGCGGCCACTGGAAAAGGATAGCAATAATCGTTCAATGTAATAAGAAATGTTACATTGAACGATTTTTCTTGACTTTTGTAACAGAAATAACAGCAACTTTCAAAAGAATATAGTAGTTTTGCAGCAGTTATTTTCAATATCCTAAAAACTGAACAACATGAAAAAATTATTTCTGACACTAATGGCAGTCATGACGCTCACCATGGCACAGGCACAGGTGACGCCTCTGGTGCTGGGTGAGAAACACACCATGCTGCGCTTGGAGCAGGGCAAGAAGTACATCCTCATGCCCGTGCAAGAGACGGAGGAGATAGCATCCATCGCCGTCCTCGACAGCAAGAACGACATGGTGCAGCGGTTGAACGTGAAGCTCGCCGTCGACCGCGTCGACTACTGGGTGCCCTACGAGCTGAGGGGCACACGCCTGTTTGACATCGAGTTCCACGGCGACCGCCGGCAGAAGGGCGCCGTCAGCGAGTTCGTGTGCTGGAAGGAGATGAAGTTCTCCAACACGTTTGACACCGCCAACCGCGAACACTTCCGCCCGCTCTACCACCACACACCGCTCTACGGATGGATGAACGACCCCAACGGCATGTTCTACAAGGACGGCGTGTGGCATCTCTACTATCAGTATAACCCCTACGGCTCGCAGTGGGAGAACATGCACTGGGGACACTCCACGTCGAAAGACCTGCTGCACTGGGAGGCACAGCCGCTCACCTTCGAGCCCGACTGGCTGGGCAGCATCTTCAGCGGCTCATGCATCACCAACGGCAACGAGGTGGTGGCCTTCTACACATCGGCTGGCATGAGCCAGACACAGTCGATGGCAGTGTCGAAGGACAACGGACGCACGTTTAAGAAATACGAGGGCAATCCCGTCATCACCAGCGACAAGCCCGACTTCCGCGACCCCAACGTGTTCTGGTACGAGCCCACAAAGCGCTGGGTGATGATTCTGGCCGTGGGGCAGGAGATGCAGCTCTACTCCTCCGCCGACCTGAAGGCATGGAAGTATGAGTCGTCATTCGGCCAGGAGTACGGCAACCACGGCGGCGTGTGGGAGTGCCCCGACCTCTTTGAGCTTCCCCTCACCTCGGCCAAGGGACAGACGGAGGGAAAGAAATGGGTGCTGGTGTGCAACATCAACCCCGGCGGACCCTTTGGCGGCAGCGCCACACAGTATTTCGTGGGACAGTTTGACGGCCATAAGTTCACCTGCGAGTCGATGCCGAAGGTGACGAAGTGGATGGACTACGGCAAGGATCACTACGCCACCGTGTCATTCTACAACGCTCCCGAGAACCGCCGCGTCGTGCTGGCATGGATGTCGAACTGGCAGTATGCCAACCAGGTGCCCACGAAGCAGTTCCGCTCGGCCAACAGCATTGCCCGCGACCTCGGACTCTTCACCTGTGGCGAGGAGACCTACGTCAGCGTGGTGCCCTCGAAGGAGATGCTGGCAGCGCGCGGAGCCAAGCTGAAGAAGCCGACGGAGGCCTGCGAGATTGTGATTGACATGAAGAACCAGACAGAGATTGTGCTGTCGAATGCCAAGGGCGAGCAGGTCACCATGACCTACGACGCCGCAAAGCAGACCTTCGCCATGGACCGCACAAAGAGCGGCGACGTGAGCTTCAGCGAGGCCTTCCCCTGCGTCACCGAGGCACCCACCTACGGCAACATCAAGCAGCTGCGCCTCTTCATCGACCGCTGCAGCATTGAGGCCTTCGATGCCGACGGCAAGATGGCCATGACCAACCTCGTCTTCCCCTCAGAGCCTTACAACACCATTAAGGTGAAGGGCGGCAAGGCCACCATCTATGAGATAAAGTAGTGATGAAATAACGTCATGCCGTGATAACGTGATAACGTGATAACGTGATAACGAAATACCGTGATAACGCAATAACGTGATAACGAAAAAACAACACCGAAATGAAACAGAATAAATCCATTATCATGATTCCCGTGATGCTCTGCTTCTTCTGCATGGGCTTCGTGGACCTGGTGGGCATCGCCTCCAACTATGTGAAGGAAGACCTCGCGCTGAGCGACTCCGTGGCCAACGTGTTCCCCTCGCTGGTGTTCTTCTGGTTCCTCATCTTCAGTGTGCCCACGGGCATGCTGATGAACAAGATTGGCCGTAAGAAGACCGTCCTGCTGTCGCTCGTCGTCACCGTGGTGTCGCTGCTGCTGCCGCTGTTTGGCGAGTCATTCGGCACGATGCTGGTGGCCTTCTCGCTCTTAGGCATCGGCAACGCCCTGATGCAGACATCGCTCAACCCGCTGGTGTCCACCGTCATGGGCGGCGGCAACCTCGCATCGACGCTCACCTTCGGACAGTTCATCAAGGCCATCGCCTCCTTTTCGGCTCCTTACCTGGCCATGTGGGGCGCCACAATGGCCATCCCGGAGTTCGGCTACAACTGGCGCGTGCTCTTTGCCATCTTCTTCATCGTGGGCGTGCTCTCCACCATCCTCCTCTTCGTCACACCCATCGAGGAGCCGCCCATCGAGGGCAAGCCGTCCACCTTCGTGGAGTGCTTCAAACTGCTGGGCACGCCCATCGTCCTCCTGTCGTTCCTCGGCATCATGTGCCATGTGGGCATCGACGTGGGCACCAACACCACAGCACCGAAAATCCTCATGGAGCGCCTCGGCATGACGCTCAACGAGGCCGCCTTTGCCACCTCGCTCTATTTCATCTTCCGTACCATCGGCTGTCTGACAGGCTCGTTCTTCCTCCGCGTGCTGAAGATGAAGACGTTCTTCATCATTAGCGTAGTGATGATGGCCTTGTCGATGTGCGGTCTGTTCTTCGGTCACGAGAAGTGGATACTCTACACAGCCATTGCCCTCGTGGGCTACGGCAACTCCAACGTCTTCTCCATGTGCTTCGCCACCGCACTCGAGTCGATGCCCACAAAGCAGAACGAGGTCAGCGGACTGATGATCATGGGTCTTTTCGGCGGCACCATCTTCCCGCTCTTCATGGGTCTCTTGAGCGATGCCATGGGCCAGGCCGGCGCAGTGCTCGTCATGGCTGTGGGCGTCGTTTATCTCTTCACTTATATCAAGCAGTTAAAGGCCGCATGATGCCGTGATGACGCGATAATGAAAAGACGTAATAACGTGATAACGAGATGACGTGATAACGAAAAGCCGTGATAACGTGATAACGTGATAACGTTATAACGAAAAGCCGTAATAACGTGATAACGTAATAACGTAATAACGTAATAACGAAAAAAATAAAACTATGAATCAGAAACGTTATGTAGTAGGACTCGGAGAAGTCCTGTGGGATGTACTTCCCGAAGGTAAGAAACTGGGTGGCGCCCCCGCCAACTTCGCCTATCATGCCGGACAGTTCCTGGGCATGGACAACACCATCGCCGTCAGCGCACTCGGCGAGGACAAACTGGCCGACGAGACCGTCGAGGCCTTGCGTGAACACAACCTCAACGACCTGCTGCCCCGCGTGCCCTACCCCACCGGCACCGTCCAGGTGCAGCTCGACGAGCAGGGCATACCTACCTATGACATCAAGGAGAACGTGGCTTGGGACAACATTCCCTTCGACGATGACATCGCACAGATAGCCCGCAACTGCCGCGCCGTGTGCTTCGGCTCACTGGCACAGCGCAACGTCGTCAGCCGCGAGACCATACAGAAGTTTCTCGACGCCACGCCCGCCGACTGTCTGAAGATTTTCGACATCAACCTGCGCCAGCAGTTCTACACCAAGGAGATACTGAGGGAGTCGTTCCAGCGCTGCAACATTCTGAAAATCAACGACGAGGAGCTGGTGCTCATCGGTCGTATGTTCGGCTATCCCGGCCTCGACATCGAGAACAAGTGCTGGCTCATCCTGGGCAAGTACAACCTCGACATGCTGGTGCTGACCTGCGGCACCAACGGCTCGTATGTCTTCACGCCCGGCCAGATGTCGTTCCAGGAGACACCGAAGGTGAAGGTGGCCGACACCGTCGGCGCCGGCGACTCGTTCACCGGTTCCTTCGTGGGCTCTATCCTCAACGGCAAGTCAGTGCCCGAGGCACATCGCACAGCCGTGCAGGTCTCGGCCTTCGTCTGCACACAGAACGGCGCCATGCCCACACTGCCGGAGGACCTGCTGAAGTAACGCATTGACAGCCTCATCACCGCTGCGCACCCGAAGGTGGGGCCAGCAGTGGAACAACTTCCGAGGGGACGACAGAAAAAATTCTGCCGTCCCCTCGGCTTTTTCTGATTTTTTTACTTACCTTTGCACCGAATTTATAACAAACAACAAAAACATGAACTATTTCTACTTCAACTTCATTTCCTTCCTCGTGTTGTCTTGCCTCTTGCCCACGGCTACGCAAGGCCAAACGCCTGAAAACGAGCGTCTGGACCGAGGCTTCGTGTGCATCAACACCGGAGCCACCTCATCGTTCCTCTCATGGAGGCTCTTAGACACCGACGATGTCCACACCTCCTTCCTCACGCTCAAAAACGGGGAAGTGGTGGGCGACACCATCCGCAATGCCACCAGCAAGCGCATCGGCTCCACCTCGTCATCGGTCTTCCAATTAGTGACACTGCAGAACGGCGTGCCCACCGACACCATCGCGCCCGTCATGTTCAACCGCCGCGGCTACCACCTGCTGCAGCTCGACCGTCCGGCGGCAGCCAGCAACCAGAGCGGCAGCTACACCTATACGCCCAATGACTGCTCGGTGGGCGATGTCGACGGCGACGGACAGTATGAGCTGATCGTGAAGTGGGACCCCAGCAATTCGAAGGACAACTCGCAGGGCGGATACACAGGCAATGTCTATCTGGACTGCTACCGGCTCTTCACCGGCGAGAAACTGTGGCGCATCGACCTCGGCGTGAACATCCGCGCCGGGGCACACTACACACAGTTCCTCGTCTACGACTTCGACAAGGACGGCCGTGCCGAGCTGATCTGCAAGACGGCTCCCGGCTCGAAGGATGCAGAGGGGACCTTCGTCAACCAGGTGGCTGACGTGGAGGCCATCAGGAAGGCCAGCAACACCAAGGACTGGCGCAACTCCGACGGGCGCATCGACGGCGGACAGGAGTACCTGACGGTGTTCGAGGGCCTGACGGGAAAGGCCGTGCACACCATCGCCTACTATCCCAACCGCAATGCACAGGCAGCGCTGAGCGAGGCAAAGGGCACCTTCAACTGGGACGACCGCAGCGGCAAGAGCGACTATGCCAGCTATGGCAACCGCGGCGAGCGCTATCTGGCCTGCGTCGCCTACCTCGCCGGCATGGACCAGCGGCCCTCGGCTGTGATGTGCCGCGGCTACTACACCTATGCCTATCTGTGGGCGGTGGACTTCGACGGCGAGAAGCTGAAGACGCGCTGGCTGCACAGCTCCGACAAGAAGACGTCGTATAAAGTGCTGGACGCTGAAGGCAAGACACAGACCTACACACCGAAGGCCGGCACGGCGGGCATGGGGCGCAACACGATGTATGCCAACGGCAACCACAACCTCTCGGTCGGCGATGTCGACGGCGACGGATGCGACGAGATTATCTGGGGGTCGGCAGCCCTCGACAACGACGGCAAGATGCTCTATGCCGTGGGCTTCGGGCATGGCGACGCCATCCATCTGGCCGACTTGAACCCCGACCGCCCGGGGCTGGAGCTCTTCGACATCCATGAGGAGAAGGGCGAATATGCTTGGGACCTGCACGATGCCGCCACGGGCGAGATACTGTGGAAGGGTGGACAGAGCGGCGCCGACAACGGACGCGGACTGGCCGCCGACATCGTGACAAACAGCAGGGGGCAGGAGTTCTGGTCGGCCTACGGAGGATTCGACAAGGCCAGCCGCAACCAGAACCCGTTCAACGCCATCACAGGCAAGGAGGTGGGCACACGCAAGCCGTCGATGAACTTCCGCATCTACTGGGACGGCGACTTGAGCGATGAGCTGCTCGACGGCACGAGCATCACGAAGTGGGCTGCGTCGGGCATCAACGAGCTGGGCATCTACAGCACCTCCTCCACGCAGAAGTCGTTTGCCGACATGGGCATCATGCCCTCATCGTGCAACAGCACGAAGTCCACACCCTGCCTGCAGGCCGACCTCTTCGGCGACTGGCGCGAGGAGGTCATCTGGTGGAACACCAACAACCCGTCGCAGCTGTTCATCGTCAGCAGTGCCACAACCACCAACTACCGTGTGCCGACGCTGATGCACGACCACACCTACCGCATGGGCATCGCCTGGCAGAACTGTGCCTACAACCAGCCGCCGCACCTGGGCTATTATCTGCCCGACTTCGCGCCTTCGTTCCAGGGGGTGAAGGACGACGCAACGGCCATCGCCGAGGTGCGCCAAGGCTCGGAGGTCATTGCCCGCTCCTATTACAACATGCAGGGAGTGCGCATCGCATCGCCTGACGAGGACCTCCGCATGGTAATCGTGAGGGAACGCCACGCCGACGGCACAGTAACAGTAAGGAAAGTAAGGTCCACGCGGAAGGAATAGCGTTTGTAAAGATTTATTCTCAAAAAACAAGTCTCTGAAAAATCTCAAAATAGAAAAAATGAGGGTCGACGCTACACCTTAAAACGGACTTCGTTTTTGCTTGCCACGGACTTTCGCGGGCTGATTCGGACATCAAAAACAAGGGAAACTGCGCACTTTGCGGAAAATGTGCAGCCTTTTAGCACCATAACCGACCTGTTTGTGAATTTTTCGGGCTCGTTTATACTCAAAAAGAGGCTCCGCAGAAAAATTCCCAGTCTGGGAATTTTTCGATTTGTGCGGTTGAATGGCCCAGGACATGCTTTTCTTGCAGGTTTTCAGCCCGCATGTATTTGCAATCTCCTCTGTTTTATAAGTTTAAAGAAGTCCGAAATTTTTCTTTACGTTTCGGACTGTTCGTCCGAAGCCTTCCGACGAACAGTCCGAAGCCTTCGGACGACGAGTCCGAAGCCTTCGGACGGAAAGTCCGAAGCCTTCGGACTTTTTTGTGCGGTGCGGATGGAGTTAGATAAGATCACGTCACGAAGCTGGTGAGTTCAAGGATAAAAGTCAACCGCACAGGTCGGAATTTTTCTGCGGAGCCTAGATTTTTCAGCGGGGAGGCTCGACGCAAACGTGCAAAATCACTAAACGTCTGGCAGTCAGTCAAATAGCGAAACCTTCTCATTTTGCGAGATTTTCAGTCAAAGATACATTTGGTGAATTCCAGCCGATTCTCGTTGTCCTAACTTTTTACTTTTGTAAATAAAAATGACAAAGTTATTCGGCCTGCTTCTCCGCCGTTCCCCCGCCCTAATAAGGGGAAGGCTACCCGTAAGCAATGGCACCGCCACTGCCCCGCCGCAAAAACAAGGGGAAGGCTACCCGTAAGCAGTGACACGCCACTGCCCCGCCGCAAAAGCAAAGGGAAGGCTACCCGTAAGCAGTGGCACCGCCACTGCCTCGACACAAAACCACAGCTGCAAACTTGTCCGTCTCACTTGCCAAATAGTCCTCATTCTTTATCTTTTTTTGCCTCTATATCAGCAAAAATAGCAATTTTGTTTCATTTGCTATAAAATTTGTTTCAAAAAATTTGTGAAGAAAGAAGAAAATTATATATCTTTGCAGCGTTTTTGTGAAAAAATTTGCAAACTAACTCATAATTAACCAAAAAACAAAACCTATGAAATTGTATTTCAGTAAAGAATTCAAGGTGGCGGCAGTATGCCTTGCCGGAGCATTGGCCTACTCGCCGCAGATTCTTGCTGTGCCCGGTGGAGGCGCTTCCCCGCTGCCCACAGAGGTGCAACAGGCCAAGAAGATTACGGGTGTGGTGAGCGATGCCGCCGGGCCCGTCATCGGCGCCAGCGTCATGGTGAAAGGCACCAGCATCGGCGCCGCCACCGACGTGGACGGACGCTTCTCACTGAACGTGCAGCCGGGACAGACGCTGGTCATCAGCTACATCGGCTACATCACCCAAGAGGTGAAGATTGGTGCCCAGAACGTTTATAACATCACCATCGAGGAAGACCGCAACTCGCTGGAGGAAGTGGTGGTGGTGGGCTACGGCACGATGAAGAAGAGCGACCTGGCCGGCGCTTCGGCCTCGATGGACGAGAAAGCCATCAAGGGCGCTAACATCACCAACATCGACCAGTCGTTCCAAGGCCGTGTGACCGGTGTCACCTCCGTGCAGACCTCCGGTGCTCCTGGTTCGGCCTCCGCCGTGCGCGTGCGTGGCCAAGCCACCATCAACGCCAACGCCGAGCCGCTCTATGTCATCGACGGCGTCATCTTCCAAGGACAGGGTGCCTCCGGCGCCAGCTTCGGACTGGGTGATGCCCTGGGCAACGGCAGCGTCTCGACCATCTCGCCGCTGTCAACGCTGAACCCCGCCGACATCGTGTCGATGGAGATTCTGAAGGACGCCTCAGCCACCGCTATCTATGGTGCACAGGGCGCCAACGGCGTGGTACTCATCACCACCAAGCGCGGCAAGGCCGGCGAGGCCAAGTTCTCGTATGACGGCTCGCTGAGCATTAACCGCCAGATGAAGCGCCTCGACATCCTTAACCTGCGTGAATTTGCTGAATACTATAATGACATGGCCCAGCAGGGCGAGATAGCCAAGCCCGACGAGACCTACAGCGACCCTTCCATCCTGGGCAAGGGCACCAACTGGCAGGACGCCATCTTCCAGACGGCCATCCAGCACCAGCACCAACTCTCGGCACAGGGCGGCACCGACAAGGTACAGTATTTCGTCAGCGGAGGCTTTATGAATCAGGAAGGCACCATCATCGGCTCCAGCTTCAACCGCTTCTCCGTGCGCTCGAACCTTGATGCCGAGCTGAAGAAATGGCTCAAGCTGGGACTCAACGTGTCGTACACGCAGACCAGCGACGACCTGAAGCTGGCTGACTCGGATGAGGGTATCATCAACTACTCGCTTGTCACGCCTCCCGACATCCAGATCTACGACCTCAACGGCGGCTACAGCCATGTGTCGAAGGAAGGCTTCTCAAGCCCCAACCCCATCGCCCTGGCCATGATGGACGAGATACTGCTGGACCGCCAGAAGCTGAGCGGCAGCATCTTCGCCGATGTCAAACCCATCGAGCACCTCACCTGGCACGCCGAGCTGGGCTTCGACCTCAGCTGGAGCAAGGGTGAGACCTACGAGCCGATGGTGAACCTGGGCACCTGGAACCGCCCGTCGAACAACAGCCGTGTGCAGAAGAACAGCAGCACCTTCTGGGCTCTGAAAAACTATGTGACCTACGCCAACAGCTTTGGCAAGCATAACATCACCGCCATGTTCGGACAGGAGGCATGGGAGTCGAAGTACGACTATGTGTCGGCCTTCAACAATAACCTGCCCAACGACGAGGTGCACTCGCCTGCCCTGGGCACCGGCACGCCGCAGATAGGCTACGGCTTCGGCAGCTCATCCATGGCCTCGTTCTTCACGCGCGAAACATATAATTATGACGACCGCTATATCGGCACCTACACCTACCGCTACGACGGCTCTTCAAACTTCGGCCCGAACAAACGCTGGGCCGGCTTCCACTCCGTAGCCCTGGCATGGCGATTCAGCAACGAGGAGTTCATCAAGAGCTTCACCGAGGGATGGCTCAGCAACGGCAAGCTGCGTCTGGGCTGGGGACAGACAGGTAACTCAGGCATTGGCGGCTATAAGTGGGGCTCCAGCATGTCGGTCATGGAGACAGGACTGGGAGTGAGCTACCGCCCGGCCAACCTGAAGAACCTTGACATCAAGTGGGAGACACAAGAGCAGTTCAACGTCGGTCTCGACCTGGGCTTCTTCAACAGCCGTGTCAACCTCGTGTTCGACTGGTACAAGAAGATGTCGAAGGACATGCTCATGCAGCTCAACCTGCCCTCCATCATGGGTACCAGCGGCAACGGCTCCAGCGCACTCGCCGCTCCCTGGGGCAACTATGGCGACATTGAGAACACCGGCTTCGAAATCGCCCTCAACACACAGCCCATACAAACCAAGGACTTCTCGTGGAGCTCAGACATACAGTTCTCCATCAACAAGAACAAGCTGAAGAGCCTCTCCGGCTCCACCGCACTGATGGGCTACGGACAGTGGACCGATGTGGTGTCGCGCTCCGTGCCCGGCGAGAGCCTCTACAACTTCTACGGCTACGAAGTGGTTGGCGTGTACCAGGACTTCGACGACATCCTGAACTCGCCCGTGAACACCCTGCAGCAGAACAACCCCATCGTGGACAATGGCGACGGCACCAAGTCGTGGAGCACCGACCCCACACAGTATAACCCCCGCAACACCACATGGGTGGGCGACCTGAAATATAAGGACGTGAACAACGATGGCATCATCGACGAGAACGACAAGACCAACATCGGCTCGCCCCTGCCCAAGTTCACCTTCGGATGGAACAACACGTTCACCTATAAGAACTTCGACCTGAACTTCTTCATCAACGGCAACGTGGGCAGCAAGATAGGCAACTACACCAAGATGAAACTCTCGCACATGAACTCGCCTTGGCAGAACCAGCTCTCCGTCATCAACGATCGTACACGTCTGAAGCCCACCGACGGCAACTACACCGACGACTGGTTCTACAACATTGCCAACGTGTCGACGACCGGACGCAGCGACATTCCGCGCGCATCCATCAACGACCCCAATGACAACGACGCATGGAGCACACGCTACATTGAGAATGGCAGCTACATACGCCTGAAGGCGCTCACCCTCGGTTACACCTTCGACAAGAAGCTCATACAGAAGATAGGCCTGAGCAATCTGCGCCTGACGTTCAACGCCACCAACCTGCTGACCATCACAGGCTATGACGGCTACGACCCCGAAATAGGTTCCTCGACAGCATCGGCCAACGTGTTTGCACTCGACAACGGACGCTATCCGTCGCCCACCTCGTTCACCTTTGGGCTCAACGTTTCCTTCTAAGGGCTTATGCGTTATTACGACATAGCTACAAACGATAAAAACAACAACAGACATGAAACTCAAGAATATAAAATATGTAGCAGCCGCCATGCTCCTCACAGCGGGCATGACCTCGTGTGAAGACTTCCTGGACCGCCCCGTCGAGGATAACTACAACACCGAGAACTACTACACCGACGATGCCTCGTGCGTGCGTGGCGTCAACTACCTGTATAACTCGCCCTGGTATGACTTCCAGCGCGGCTTCATCAAAATCGGTGAGGTGATGTCGGGCAACATGTACTGGGGCAGCTCGCCCTATATGAACTTCTCGGTGAACGGCACCGACCAAGACCTGGTGAACATGAGCTACTCGCTCTGGGCAGAGATTGGACATGCCAACACGGTCTATAACTCCATCAAGGGCTCGTCGGCTTCCGAAAGCGTGAAGAACCAGTGCATGGGAGAATGCCTGACGTGGAAGGCTATGGCCTACTTCTTCCTCGTGCGCACCTTCGGCGACGTGCCCATCGTGCACGACAACTCTGTTAATCTCGCCGCCGGCGACTATAATGACCTGCACAAAGTGCAGAAAGCCGATGTCTATGAGTACATCCTCATGACGTTAGAGAAAGCCATGGAGCTGCTGCCCAAGGAGAAGAGCACCACAGGACGCATCGACTACTACAGCGCAGAAGGCCTCTACGCCAAGGTGCTGCTCACTGCTGCCGGCGTGACAGGAAGCCTGAACGGTGACTACCTCCAGCGGGCTTCGGCGGCCTCCCTCGACGTGATACAGAACTCTGGACGCCAGCTCATGGAGAACTATGAGGACATCTTCCGCGGCTCGAACAACATCAGCGACGAGAGCCTCATTGCATGGCGCTGGACCGTAGGCTCACACTGGACGTGCCAGAACACACAGCAGAGCGACCTCATGCCCGAAGGCTTCGATGAGTTCGGCGACTGCTGGGGCGGCTGGGGCGGCCCGTCGGTAGATCTGGAGATGGCCTTCGGCTATGCCTATCAGAAGACACCGGGCGACGATGCCACCATCGTCATCGGCAACCCCGCCAACCGCGTTGACACCGACGTGCGCCGCAAGGCCACGATGATGGGCGCTGGCGACGTCTATGAGTACTTCTGGCGCGACCACGACCTGGGCGGCGGCAAGAAGGGCTTCGACATCCTGAGGTTCTTCTACGACAACACCTACAACTCGGCAGCCACAGGACAGTTCCAAGGCCCCTGCGGCGTGCAGAATGTGAAGCACGCCTACGGCAACAATGCCGACCACGAGGCTGAGTGCGGCATGTCGGCCGCACGTATGAGCTATGCCGTGGCTACACATATCCTCCGCCTGGCCGATGTCTATCTGGTACACGCCGAGGCAGAGGTGCTGCAGGGAAAGAACACCAGCAAGACTGCCCTCGATGCCTTCAACGCCGTGCGCTGGCGCTCGGTGAAGAGTGCTGTCGACAAGACATCGCTTACCTTCGACGACATCTGGAAGGAGCGCCGACTGGAGTTTGCAGGCGAAGGCGACCGTTGGTATGACTACGTGCGCCGCGCCTACTACGACGTCAATGCCTGCATCGCCGAGCTGAAGGCTCAGTACCGCAATGCACTGTGGAACGCTGACACCGTCTACAAGCAGTATTATGAGAGCGGCAACTCCACATGGGACGACTCACAGTTCCAGTATGACCAGGACACGCCAGCTCCCAATGTGACGGCCAACAGCTTCTCACTGCCCTATCCCACCGAGGACGTGGCACTCAACCCCAACCTGGGCAGCAACGTAAAGCCTGACCATGTCGATGTACGCTCGACCTACAGCTATTGAACATTGAAAATCCTACATTGAAAATTATAACGATATGAAAACGAACAAAATATGGAAAGGACTGAGCCTCGCCTTGGCATCCTGCGCCATGATTGGCTTCACTGCCTGCGAGGATGAGCCCGACAAGTATGAGATAGCCGGCGGCAGCCCCACCGTGAACTATATCCGCCCGGTAGCGCTGGCCAGCAGCGACTCCCTCCTCACGGAGGCATCGATGGGAACGACGGTGTGCATCGTAGGCGACAACCTGCGCAGCATCACGGCCTTGAGCTTCAACGACCAGTCGGCCGTGCTGAACACCAGTTACATGACCGACCACACCCTCATCGTCACCGTGCCTACTGAGATACCGGGCAACGTGACCGACAAAATCTACATGGTGAACAACAGCAATGACACCACCACCTACGACTTCCATGTTGTCATACCTGGTCCTGTCGTCACTGCCATGTCCAACGAGTGGGCCGCCCCCGGTGAGGAGGTCACCATCAAGGGCGACTACTTCCTCACCTACGACAACTTCCCTCTGACCGTGAACTTTGGCAAGAGCTACACGCTGCCCGCCGCCAACATCCTGGGCATCACCAAGAACGCCATCCGCTTCACCATGCCCGACAACGCTCCGACGGGTGAGAAGATTAGCGTCACCAGCATCTACGGCACAGCCGAGGGCGCCTTTATGTACAAGGACTCGCGCGGCATGCTCTTCGACTTCGACACACCGTGCTACACCGGCACCGTGCTGGGCAACAACGGCTGGCACGCCCGCACCATCACTGCCGACGAGACATCGCTCGAGGGTAACTACCTCGTGTTGGGCGACGCTGCGATGGGTGCCGACGGCGCATGGAACGATGGCAACTTCTCCTTCGAATACTGGCCGGGCGACTGGCAGGATCCGGAGAACTACGGCAGCCATCCCCGTATGCAGGACCTTGCCGACTTCAGCAATCCCGAAAGCCTTAACCTGAAGTTTGAGATGAACATTCCCGAGAGCAGTGCCTGGTCGGCTGCACCCATGCAAATCTACTTTGGCAGTGTCACGATGATCAGCAACGGCAATGCAGGCACCAGCGACATCTACGGCAACGTGCTGGGCGGCTGCAACAACACCTTCTTCCACGAGCAGGGCAAGCTGAGCCGTGGCCTCTACATGCCCTGGAAGGACGAGGACGACCTGCTCTTCGACACCGGCGGCAGGTGGATGACTGTCACCATGCCGCTGAGCGACTTCGTGTGGGACTATGACGGCAGCAAGATAACCAGCACGCTGCAAAGTGCTGCTGATTTCGGTGCCTTCAATATCTTCATCATCAAGGGCGGCTATAACGACAAGACCGCTCTGCCCGAAGGTGTGGACTGCGTGCCCGTCATCAAGATTGACAACATCCGCGTGGTGCCCAACAAGTAATCAGGCGCTGTGATGAACAACAGTAAAGTAGAAAACACAAAAAACAGAAGCCATGAAAGTTATGAAAAACTGTAAAAACATATTCGCACTGCTGGTGATAGCCCTTATGGGGCTGTCGCTGGTGGGCTGCAGCAACGAGGATGACCTGGACACCAACCAGTACCTGGGCGATGTGGCACTGAATGTCTATGGCCCGTCGCCACTGATGCGTGGCGGCACGCTGCGCTTCCTGGGCAGCAATCTCGACCAGGTGGCACAAGTTGAGATTCCCGGCATTGCCGCCATCACCAGCATTGAGGTGGTGAAGAGTGGTGTGCCCAGTGAGATTCGTGTCGTCGTGCCTCACGACGGCCCGCAGGAGGGCTTTGTGAAGCTCATCACCAAGAGCGGCAAGGAGCTCACCACGAAGACCAAGCTCGCTTTCACACAGGGTCTGAACCCTGCCAACATCACCATGCCTGCCAAGGCCAAGGCCGGCGACAAGATTCGCATCACTGTACCTGAGACGGGCGACGAATATCTCGACATCATCCACATGGTGGAGTTTGCCGACGGTGTGCTGGTGGGCGAGGCCGCTTTCTCGGCACACAACCGTTATGTCATCGAACTCACTGTGCCTGAAGAGGCACAGACGGGCAAACTCACCCTCTACACTGCCGACCTGACAACGGCTGAGGCAGCTGAGGGCGATCTCGACTACCAGATGATCCAGACCGAGACGACATTGGAGATTCAGCAGCCTGCCACCACCAAGATAGCATCTCCGCGTGGCGAGGCTGGCGGCCAGGGCACCGTCACTGCCAAGGCTGGCGAGGCCATCGTGCTGAGCGGTTCGCTGTACAATATCGTGGCTGGAGTGAAGGCCGGCGGCATTGCCGTGGCTGAGCCGCAAATCACTGCACAGACCATCACCTTCGCCCTGCCCGCAGAAGCTCCCGATGGCGACATCGTGCTTGTCTGCAAGTCGGGCGTAGAGGTCGTGGCAGGTAGCTTCGTCACCGTGAAGCCAACGAAGGCCGTGGCCGCTCCCGTTCCAGTGAAGGCCGGCAAGGCGCTGACCATCAGCGGCGCCGACATGAACCTGGTGACCAGCGTGGAATTCCCTAATGCCGACGCACAGAGCGGTGAGGCCATCCAGGTGGCTGCAGACAAGGTCGTCGTCGCTGCTGTTCCCGACAAGGCCACCGAGGGTAATCTTGTGCTGCGCATGGCTAATGGAAGCGGCGTAGAAGTGCCCTTCAAACTGGTGATGCCCACCGTGACTGGCTATGACCACAGCTCAGTGAGTGCCGGCGGCGCCCTGACCATCAAGGGTACCGATCTCGACCTGATCAAGACTGTGAAGTTCGGCGACTCAGACATCGTCAAAGTTGAAGGCTCAGAAACGGCCATCGCTCTCCATGTGCCCATGAACGCACAGAACGGCAAGCCCACGCTGGCACTGGCCAACGGCGTTACCATCGAGGGACCGGAGCTCAACATCAGCGAAGCCCTCTTCTGCTACATCACCGAGATGCCCGGCGAGGACGTGGAGCTGAAGGCCGGCGGCACACTGTCGGTGCCTGTGGCCAATGGCGACAAGCTCACCAGTGTGCAGATCAAGGGCGCTGACTGCCAGTATGTGCTGGTGAACAACAAGACACAGCTCATCATCGGCGTTCCCGACAACGCCGGCAAGGGCAGCGAGGTGAAGCTCATCTCCTCCAATGGCAGCATCAGCTATAAGCTGGACTTCATTCCCAACACCGAGGTGACCACCGTCCTCTGGACTGGCACTGCCGACCTGGCCGGATGGTCGTGGAACTGGGAGGTAGGCAAGGGCACGCAAGGCGATGACAACCCCAACATGTTTGTCGACATGGACTTGCAGGAGGGCGACATCATCCGCATCTACCTCACCGCCTACAATGACTGGTGGCAGGTTCAGTTCTTCGATGGACACTGGGCAGGACAGACCGAGATAGGCGTGGCCACCGGCCTTGAAAACGGCAACAACATCAACTCCGGCATCTACAATCTGGAGGAGCATGGTGGTTGCATCGAGATTCCCGTCACCGCCACTCTGCGCGAACAGCTCACCACACTCACCGACTGGGGCATGTGCTGGATCATACAGGGCGAAGGCGTGGTCGTCACGAAGATTGCTGCTACCCACTATGTGTCGCTTGAGACCGTCGTGTGGACGGGCGAGGCCGTGGCCGACGACTGGGGCAACCAGCCTATGTTGCTCAGCGACGGTGCCACAGAGCTGCTCGAAGCAGGACTCAAGGTGGGCTCCATCATCCGCTGCTACCTCACGCCTACCGATGCCAGCTGGAACTGCCAGGTCTACGACGGCCACTGGCACGGGCAGTTTGTCGGCTGTGACTTCAATCAGGACAACTGGAACCTGGCCGACCACAATGGAGCCATAGAGTTCACCGTCACCGATGCCATCTTCGCTGAGCTGACAACGCCTGGAGGATGGGGCAGCTCGTTCCTCCTCAACGGCGACAACGTCATCTGCACCAAGGTGACCATTGAATAGTGGCTGTTGCCTGCACTAGCCTTGAAACATCAGTAAGCTTTGCAGGTAGCAGCCAAAGGAAAAGCCCCGAAGCACATGCCGTTTCGGGGCTTTTTCTCTTCTTTCTTTCGCCTGCCTGCAGGATTCGAGAAAAGCAAAGGTCTGGTAAAAGTGTACAAAGCCTTTGTACACTCTTCGCCGACGTAACGCGTGAACAACGCAGTGATGCCGCAAATACAGGGACATGAGAAAAAGACAAGAATATCCAAGCGAAGCAATATTTTGTGCAACTCTGAGATTTTACCATTTTTGTTGTCATTTTTTTGGGCGTGTACGGAAAAAAGAGTAAATTTGCAACAAAATTGTATATTGCTTATGGAAGACATTGGAGGCCGATACATCAATCCTTACACCGACTACGGGTTTAAGTACTTGTTTGGCACCGAGCCAAACAAGGAATTTACGCTCGCTCTTGTCAATGCCTTGCTGCGTGGAAAGGAGGTAATCAAGAGCCTGACACTGATACCGTCGGAGCAGCTGGGCGACACGAAGGAAGACCGCCGCGCCGTGTTCGACGTCTATGCCGAGAATGAAAAGGGCGAGAAAATCATCATTGAGATGCAGAAAGCCGACCAGCAGTATTTCAAGGACCGCTCCGTCTATTACTCGTCTTTTCCTATCCGCTCCCAGGGTGAGAAAGGCAACTGGCGTTTCGGCTTGAAGTCTGTCTATACCATCGGTATTCTGGACTTCGTTTTCGACGAGGACAAGGATGATGAGGAATACTACCATCACGTGGTGAAGTTGATGGATGTGGAGAAGAAAGAAGTCTTTTATGACAATCTCACCTACATCTATTTAGAGATGCCGAAGTTTAAAAAGACAGAGGTCGAGTTGGAGACGCTTTTCGACAAGTGGCTCTATGCTCTGAAGAACCTGCCGAGGCTGTTGGAACGTCCTGCTGCCCTACAGGAGCGTATCTTCAAAAAGTTCTTTGAAGTGGCCGAGACCGCCAACCTGCCGAAAGCGGAATATGCCAAGTATGTGGAAAGTGAGAAAATCTACTACGACATGGACGGCGCTTTCCGCACTGCCAGCAACAAAGGCTTTGAGAGAGGCATCAAGAAAGGAAGAGCCGAGGGAGAGCGTAGCAAGGCATTGGATTCCGCCAGCCGCATGAAAGCCAAAGGCTATCCTCTTGAAGACATTACTGAGATAACGGGACTTGACATAGAGACCGTGAACCGTTTATAACAAGGATATGCGCTGTAACTATTTACGAAACAACACTTGTCACTTAAAAGATGAAACATTTATTCTATTACCATTTTCGCTTGCTGAGCATTCTGTTAGCCATTTTCGCTTGCATTGCCTGTGGTGACGACGACGATGAGGCCAATACTACGCCTGCCGTCCAAGTAACGCTGCGCTCGCAGAGCATCAGCGAGGGAGCCGAAGTGGAGGCAAACGCCACTACTGAGCTGAAACTCACCTACTCTGTTTCAATCAAGGTGGCCAATGCTGCCGCTATCACCCTCAATGGCGCTGTCGTCGCCGCACAGCGCAACCCGCAGGATGTCATGGGAGTCATCGTGCCACTCACGCTGAAAGAGGGCACCACCTACACACTGACCATCCCGGAAGGTTGCATCGTGGCCAACGGTGACGCCACAGCCTCGGCACCAGCCTTCACCCTGCACTTCACCACCAAGGCGAAACCGCAACCTGCTACGGGCAATATTCCTGCCGAGCCCGTCACTGCCACAACGGACGAAGCAAAAAAACTCTACACCTTCTTCCTCAACAACTACGGCAAGAAAGTGGTGTCGAGCGTCATGGCCAACGTCAACTGGAACAACGAGTGCGCAGAGAAGGTGTTCAAGCTCACGGGCAAGTATCCTGCCATGAACTGCTACGACTTCATACACATCTGCTTCTCGCCTGCCAACTGGATTGACTACACCAAGATAACGCCCGTGCAGCAATGGGTCAACGACGGCGGTTTGGTACAGCTGATGTGGCACTTCAACGTTCCCAAGAGCGAAGGTTCCACCGATGTCACCTGCACTCCCTCGGAGACGTCCTTCAAGGCTGCCAATGCGCTTATCGACGGCACATGGGAGAACAAATGGTTCTATGGACAGATGGACAAGGTCGTGGCCACCCTGCTGAAACTGCAGGAGGCAGGCATCGCTGCCACCTGGCGCCCCTTCCACGAGGCGGCCGGCAATGCCACAGCCAGGCAGCAGGCCAGCTGGACCAAGGCATGGTTCTGGTGGGGCTACGATGGGGCACAGACCTACAAGAAGCTGTGGGTGGCCATGTACGACTACTTCCAGCAGAAGGGCGTGAAGAACCTCATCTGGATATGGACTACGCAGAACTACAACGGCAACAGCCAGCAGTATAATCAGGACACCGACTGGTATCCTGGCGACCAGTATGTCGACATCGTAGCCCGCGACCTCTACGGTGTCAATGCCGCAAAGAACGCACAGGAGTATGCCGAGATTCAGGCCCAGTACCCCAACAAGATGGTGGCTCTAGGCGAGTGCGGCAGAGGCGACGGTGGCGAGGCGGGACTCATCGGCGACTGCTTCAGCCAGGGGGCCCTGTGGAGCCACTTCATGGTGTGGTATCAGGGAGGACAGGGCAGCACCGATACCATGTGCAGCGATGCTTGGTGGCGCGATGCCATGAGCAACGAGTATGTCATCACTCGCGACGAGGTGGCTTTCTGATGAGTTTATTTGGCTGCTCCCATGTTATTCGTACATTAACAAACTACAGTACATAATAGAAAAGATATGAAAAAACTGAACACTATTGCAATGATGGCCATGATGGTGATTGGCCTGACAACGGGGCTGACAGCCTGCGGTGATGATGATGACGACGACGGCCCCGTACCCACCAAGCCCAGCGTCGTCCTTCAAAAGCAAAGCATTGCAGAGGGAGAAGAAGTGGATGCCAAGAGCACGACACAACTGACCCTCTCCTACTCTGTGCAGGTGAAACCTGCTACTACGACTGACATAACCATCAACGGCGCTCACGTCGCCGCCCAGCGCAACCCGCAGGATGTGAAAGGCATCATCATCCCCCTAACGCTCGAGGAGGGCACCAGCTACACCCTTACCATTCCTGAAGGAAGCGTCATCGCCACCAGCGATGCCACAGCCACAGCACCTGCCTTCACTCTCAACTTCAAGACAAAAGCCGCACCAGAGCCTCTCACCAATGAGGCTACGGCCTTGACGAAGAAACTGGGTTGGGGTTGGAATCTGGGCAACCACTTCGACACAAGCTCTGACAAAGACGGTACGCATCCGCAGTGGGGCTACTGGGACAACGCCACGCCCACGCAGGCACTCTACACCAACCTGAAGAAGGCAGGCGCCAGCACCGTGCGCATCTGCACTACCTGGGGCAACTACCAGACGGCCGACCCGTGGACCATCGAACCGGCATATCTGGCTGAGGTGAAGCAGAATGTGGACTGGGCCGAGCAGGCTGGGCTGAACGTCATCCTTAACATGCACCACGACGAATACTGGCAGGACATCAAGAGCGCTGCCTCGAATAACATCCTCAATGATCAGGTGAAAGACCGCATCACGAAGACGTGGACGCAGATAGCTGAGGCGTTCAAGGACAGGGGCGACTTCCTGTTCTTCGAGACGTTCAACGAGGTGCAGGACGGTCAGTGGGGCTGGGGCGCCAACCGCACCGACGGCGGCAAACAGTATAACACGCTGAACGAGTGGAACCAGACGGCTGTGGACGCCATCCGTGCTACAGGCGGCAACAATGCCACGCGTTGGATTGGCGTGCCCGGCTATGCCTCCGGTCCGACCTTCGTGCTCGAAAACAGCTTCAAACTGCCCACCGACCCCGCCAACCATATCATGGTCAGCGTACATTTCTATGACCCGAGCAACTTCACCCTGACGCCCGAGAACAAGGACGGCTTCAGCGAGTGGGGCCACACCGCCGCCGCTGGCAAGTATGCTGCGGGCAGCAACGAAAGCCATGTCGTGGAAACCTTCCAGAAGCTGCAGGAGAAGTTCATCGCCAACGGCATACCCGTCTACATCGGCGAGTATGGCTGCGTGATGCACACCACCGACCGCTCCAACCTCTTCCGCAACTACTATCTGGAGTACGTATGCCGCGCTGCCCACACCTACGACCTGCCGCTCTGCATCTGGGACAACAACTCCACGGGCGGCGGCAATGAGCACCACGGCTACTTCAACCACAACGACGGCACCTACCTCAACAACATGGAGTCACTGGTGCAGACAATGATTAAGGCTGCCACCAGCGACGATGCAGCCTACACGCTGGAAAGCATCTATAACAACGCTCCGAAATAGGAGTTAATTCAAGGAGCTTATTCAAGGAGTTTATTCAAGGAGTTAAAGGAGTTAAGGGAGTTAAAGGAGTTAAAGACAAATGACTCTCCATGAAAAACCTTTTCTCTGGGTCGAAATCCATAGCAAAGCTATTGTCTTTAACTCCCTTAACTCCTTTAACTCCAAAACTTGCGAAAGTTAAAAGACTTGATTGCCCTATTGAATTTCCAGGTTCTCAAAGTCCACCTCGCCGGCATCTATGGTCAACACATAGGTGCCGGCATTTATTTGTGTGCCTGTCGTCGTGGAGAGCATCTTAAACTTGTTCGGCGTGGGCGGGAAGGTCAGGTCACGGTCTACGAGGACAACGTTCTTGCTGTCGGTCAGCCGCAGACGTGCAGTCACGGCCTGCCCTGTGGTGTTCTTATAGCGGAAGCGCAGGGCGTACTCCTGTCCGAGGCCGGGGGTGATGACGAAGGTGACCGTCTGTGGCTTCTGGTCTCTCTGAGCCTTCTGAGGCTGGTAGACGGTGGCTGGGCGAGTTTCCGTCTCCTGAGGAAGATCGGCCTTAGGCAGCTTAGCGATAGTGTCAGCGTCAAGAGTGTGCCAGCCACCCAAACCAGAAGGGATAGAAAGACGAGAAGAGTTAGAATGGTTAGAAAGACGAGAAGTCTCAGCCTCCTCCCCATACACCGCTATGGCGCAGATGACGGCCTGCCCCACCTTCACCTCCGGGAAGGAGATGCGGAGGCGTCCCTTCTTGGCACGCGCCGTGACGGTTCGGCAGAAGGCGGTGGCATAGCCGGCCTCGGCCCACGGGTCAAGGTCGTCGATGACGAGGCTGTCGTTGACGGCCACGTCGAAGATGCGCAGGCCTTCGTAGTCGGCCCCTTCGCTGTCATCGCCCTTGCCATGCCACGGCTCGACGAAGTAAAGGTCTATGCGGTACTCGCCTTCAGGCACGGGCAGGTCGTACCACAGGCGATGGCGGCCGAAGCGGAAGAACTGAAACAGCTCGGGGTCGTCGGTGCCGCTGATGGGCACGGTGAGGTGTCGCTGGCTGGCCTGATAGGGGTGAATGCCCACGAAGTCCTGTCCCCACGAGTGGCTCAGCAGTGAGTCGTCGGCCTGCCAGAGCTGTCCGCGGCTGTCGGTATAGGCATCGCCGCCACAGTTGATGCGGTAGAGGGCAGGGGCCAGAGGATGAAGAGGGCTTATAGGGCTTATAGGACCCATAGGTCTTATAGGACCCATAGGACTCATAGGACCCACAGGATGATACCCCATAGTGGGCTCTTCCCAGATGGTGAGCAGGCCCTTATAGTTGATGGGGCCTATCTTGTCGATGCGGCGGAGGGCGCCGTCGGGCTGCACGCGCCCGGGGTTGTCGTGCGACACGAAGAGCCATTGGAAGTGGCCGCAGACGCCGTCTTCAGCGCTGAACGCTTGCCGGGCCAGGCGACCCTTCTTGTCGAGAAGGGCGGTGAAGCTCTCTTCACTGTACTTGGCATCGCCGTGCAGGTCGAGGGTGCGCCAGGCACCGTACTCGCCGTTCAACAGCTGGTCGGGGCGCGACAGCTCCTCGTCATAGGCGTCAGGGTTGCCGCCGTAGGTGCCACTCCAGTTCTGGATGACGTTCCAGTCGGTGCCCTCGCCGCCGTTGCAGGTAGTGACGAGGCGCTGACAGCCCGCCGTAGGGTCAAGGCTGCGGATGAGGGCCGTGCACTCCTCGGCAAAGTCGCGTGGCAGCACGCTCTCGTTCTGCAGCCCCCAGAGGATGACAGAGGGCGAGTTGCGGCGCTCCTTCACCCATCGCGTGAGCAGACGCTTGAAGTTGTCGCGGAACTGCGGCGTGTCGTACCAGATATGGGCTGAGAACTGGCTCCAGAACAGCAGGCCCTGCTCATCGAGCAACTGCTGATAGTAGAGGTTATGGGGCTGGTGCGCCTCGCGGAAGGCGTTGAAGCCGCCCTGGCGTATCATTTTGATGCGCGCAGCTATCTGCTCGTGGCTGAAAGCGTGGCTGTTGCCCAAGAGGTGCTCATACTCGCACGTGCCGTTGATGAACACGGGCAGGCCGTTGAGGCGGAAGCGGTGGTCGGCCGGCGTGGCTGCCACACTGTGGCGGCAAAGCGAGGCAGGCCATGAGATGCTGCGGATGCCGAAGGGCGTGCGCACATCGTCGGTGGTGACGAGGGGAGGATTGGCGGTTGCGGTGGTGCCGTCGTCGCGGTGGTCGGGCTGCTTGAGCATCGACGTGAGCGTGTAGAGGTAAGGGTCGTCGAGGCTCCAGCGGTGGGCATCGGCGATGGCGGTGGCCTGACGGACGACGCGCGTCTCGCCAGGCTCAAGGCGCAGCTGCTGAGACAGGCGGAAGGCAGCCTTGCCGCTCTTCTCCGCCAGTTTGTTCACCAGCTCTGCGGTCTGCACCACAGCGCTGTAGTTCTTGACCTCGGTGTCTATGAAGACGCTGTCGCAGGCTTCATTGGCCCAGATGTGAACGCCGAAAGGCTCGATGCGTACTTCGGCTGTCACAACCAGCGTGACAGGACGGAAGATGCCGAAGGGCTGGCTGCCTTCAGAAAAACCGTACTCCGACGAGCAGCCGCCGCACACCCACGGGCTCTCCGTCTGCATGGCAGGATGGTCGACGCGGACGCTCAGCCGATTGTCGCCGTTGCGCAGGGCATCGGTGATGTCGAGCGTCCAGGCAGTGCGGCCCACCAGCTCACGCGGATATTCGCGCCCGTTGAGGGTGACGGTGGCGTAGGTGCCCACACCTTCAAACTGCAGGAAGTAGCGCTTGCCGCTCAGCTTCTCACACGCGAACATCTTTTCATATATAGCCGAGCCGTGCAGGTTGCCGTGGCGCAGCTGGCGATATCCGTAGTAGTCATCGAAGTTGTGAGGGAGGTTCACTTTTTGGTTTATAGTGAATAGTGAATAGTGATGATTACTTTTGGCAGTGGATGAGCTTTGTTCGCCTTGAGAGTTATCATCACTATTCATTATCAACTGTTCACTACTGTCTATCTGCGCCGTCCAGCCGTCGTTGAGGCTGATGAGGCGGCGCTTGCCCACAGGCTCCGGCTCCGGGAAGCGCACGGCGCTGCGGCCCATCTTCCTGCTGGTGGCCACGGCGATGCCTCGCTGCTGGGCGTTGTTTACGGCACAATAGAAGTGATAGACCACGCCGTCGTGCTTCACCACGCAGCTCTTGTGGGCAAACATCTCGTCGTAGGGCTTCGAGGGTGCTATGAGGTCTTCGCCGGTCCAGTCCTGCCAGTGGATGAGGTCGCGGCTCACGGCGAAAGTGTTGTAGGCGTTGTACTTCCGCTCAGGGTTGTAGGCGGAGAAATAGAACATGACGTAGAGCGGCTCCTCACGGCCAGCGTCAAAACCACTGAACGTGCTGGCAGGCATACGCACTATCTGCGCGTCGCCGGTGATGATGCCCGGGGCCTCGTGACTGTAGACGGGGTTGCCCTCGTAGCGCTCCCATTTCTTCAGGTTGTCGGACAGGGCGATGCCTATGCGCTCGGCCTTGAGGCTGTTGGCGGGGTTGATGCCGCCGGCGTTGTAGAACATGACGAAGCGTTTGCCCAACGTCTTGTCCGGGTCATCATAGATGGTGCTCTTGTATTGGGTGAGCGTCTCCCACCACTGCGCGTCCTTGTCATGGATAGAGAGCAGCGGCTTGTCACTCGTCTGCCATTCCATGACGTTGCCGATGTTTTCCTTCGTCTGCGCCAGCCCGATGTTCAGCGGCTCGCGCACAGCCTCGTAGCCTGTGCCGTGACCGCCGATGTAGGTCATCCAATAGCTTTTCTTATATTTCGCGATACCGTAACCGCCGCCCCACGTCCAGTCGATGAGCGCCGGGAAACCGCCACGCTGGTTCATGTCCCAGCCGCTGTCCCTGAAGCTAAGAATGCGCCCCAGCGTCGTCCAGTGCAGCAGGTCGTCGCTCTCGGCCAGCCATGTCTCGTAGCCGCGGCCGTCGGTGCCGTCCTTGCCGTCGTAGCAGACGTAGGTCATCAGCCACCTGTCGCCCTCGCGGAACACCGTGGGGCAGTCGAACTTATGGAAATTGTCTGCCGGAGCCACGACGAGGCCGTATTTATAAGGAGTACGCACTTCGGCGTAGATGGCCTGCATCGCCTGCTGGCTGATTTCCTGTGCGCTGAGAGCCGTTGGCGAGAGGGTCAACAGCACCCATGAAAAAAGGCAAGTTTGTTTGAAACTGTACAAAGCCTTTGTACAGTGTGTACATGGCCTCTGTACAGAGTGTACAAAGCCTCTGTACACTTTTAACAGGCGGTTAATGTTTTTCTGTGTCATGTCTATCTGGTAAAAAGCCAGTCCACTTCGTCGCTGCTGCCTAAGAGACTGACGTCACGGGGTTTGATTTCGTCGCTGGTGAAGCCCGCCACCATGATGATGCCTTTAGGCAGGCGTATGGAGTGGCGGCCTGGCGGGAAGTGGTAGGCATGTATGTTCACGGGCGGCATCTGCTTGATGACCACCGCATTGGTCAGCACCGGTTCGGCCTGGCCATACTCGTTGCCCGTGGCGTCGGTCTCCAGCTTCGGCACCTTCGCCCACTTCGGGTCGTCGTCTTGGAAGAATCCCACCAGCATCTGCACCGGCTCGGCGCTCTCGAAGTCGACGGTAGTGCCCTTGATGCGCGTGGTGTCGCGGTTGAGGACCAGTGCCTGCAGGCCGGCCAGCTCGGGGGCGACGGTGTCAAGCGGCGTATCCTCTCTGTTCTCGAAAAGAAGGGCATTCTTTTTCAGGGGTGAGAGGTGAGAGGTGAGTGTTGAGAGGACAGAGACAGCCGCAGGCTTGGCGGGGAGGATGAGCACGTCAGTCTGTGCTACGGGGTGCTTCAGCCGGTCGATGTTCTGTCGCAGGGCGGCCACCTCCTCCTCATAGACCGGCAGCAGCTCGCTCCATGTCTTCATCTTTCCGTTGTCGCCACCCACGGGTATGCGGCGCTGTGCCGTCTGCATGGAGTTGGCGTAGAGGTAGGTCTCGTCGGTGAGTCGCGCGAGTACACGCCAGAGGGCGACGCTCTCCTCTAAGAGCGGCAGGGCGTTCTCTAAGTACTTGATATGCTGCGTCCACTTATAGCGCAGCACCTGTTCAGCGGCTCTCACCTTGCGCTCGAAGAAACGCGCAAACAGGGCATAGCAGGCGATGTCGTTGCCCAGGCGGCGCAGCTCGGCAGCCTGTTGCGCCGTCTGCTGCAAAGCGCCCGACGCGACGGCTCGCTCGAAGGCCTCGGAGGCTTTGCGGCCGTGCTCCACGCACTGCTCCGCAATGTCTAAGGGCAGCTCGCCCTCGTGTCTCTCGTGTTTGTGCAGCTTTTCTACATATTCTATGAGCTTCTCGCCCTTGGGACCACAGCTCTCGTAGAAGCCCGGGTAGACATTGAACTTATAGGGGTTGACCAGCTGCGCCATCTTCATGCCGAGGAGCAGCGTCTGCCGGTTGCCCTCGGTGATGCCGAAGCGCCGCAACAGCTTCGGGGCTATCTCGCCGGCCTCGTCGTAGGCTGTGAGCAGATGGGCAGCGGCCTCCTCGGTGATGGCGTAGTGAGCGGCGAGGACACGCTTCCAGTAGTCGGCCTCGCCTTTGCCTGCTGATGAAGGGCCGTGAGCACTGGCAGCTGCGGGGGAGCCGCCGGGCTCACTGCTCCAGGCGTAGCGGCCCCACGCCTTATACCACATCCAGTCGCGGTCTATCTGCAGCAGGCGTGAGCCGTCGGGCAGGCGGTCGGCGGTGTAGGGCCAGTCCCAGTAGGAGGCCTGCGGATAGAGGTGGAGTCCGCTGGAGTGATGCACGTTGTGCATGGCCAGCACCGCCTTCTGTATGAACTTCGGCGACGACCAGCGCCACGGCTCGAGGTTGGCCAGGATGTGCACGTTGTCAATGTGCACGGGCGCTGCGGCGGCCAGTTCGCGGTGCGTCTCGCCCCACGGTCCGCCGGGCTCATACGTCGTCAACGACTCGCCCGTGTATTTCGACATGGTGTAGATGTTGGGATAGAGTGGCAGGGCGGCCTTGAGCACCGCCGGCGCAAAGGTGTCGTGCGAGCGCAGGATGATGGGCGGGAGAGCCCCCCCTGCGACCCCCGTGGAAGGGAGGGCTAAGCCGTCGAGGATGCCGGGGATGATGGTCTCGGTCATCCACTCAATGTCGGTGGTGATGCCGCTCATGGCCTCGCCCAGACAGATGAGCAGGCCCACCTTCGGATACTTCTTTACGAAGGCGGCGATGCTCTTGCGCGTATAGTCGGCTATGAGCGGCGTGATGGGCCGGTTGCGGTCCTGCGTCTTCAGACCGTAGTGGTCGGCGAAGGGCTTGCTCAAAATGATATTGTAGAACATCTGTATCACACGGATGCCACGGCGGTCGGCCTCTTCAACGAGAAATCCGAACATCTCCTGGTTCAGCTGCATCGTGGCGTCGTCCACCTCCGGCGCGAAGGGATAGTCGTCGAGCTTCACCAATGAGGCGAAGGGGTGACCGTTCCACAGATAGACGGTGTTCATGTTGCACGATGCCAGCAGGTCGAGATAGCGTATCCACAGCTCCTTGTCGTAGAACCACGGGAAGTTCTCGGGCGTGTAAGGATACTCGTAGACGCCGTGGCCGGGCAGATATTCCGTCTTCTGGAGTCCCACGCAGGCGCCGCGCATCACCATCTGCGGCTGGTCGGTGATGACAGCTGGCAGCGACTGCAATGTGGAGTCCTGCTGCCACTCCTCTATTAGGCGGTTGGCTCCGTAGATAGCACCCGCATTGTCATTGGCCACTATCGTCAGTTGCTTGTTTGAACGCAATATCGAGAAGCCCTCGGCGGGACCGCTGCCCGTCACGCTGATGCTGACGGTGAAGTCGCCGCTGAGAACGCTCAGCAGTGAGGCGGCATATTCGGTCTGCGGTGTCTTGTCCTTTACCTTGACCTTCACTTTGCCGGAGGACGGCGTTGCCATCAAAGCGAGTGCCAGGATGGCGATGAAAAAGCGATGATTCATAGTCTGATAGTGTTGTTTTGGTGAGCGAGGATGAGTGTCTTCTTGCCGGCCACGATGAGTGTTCCTCCCGTGAAGTCGCTGCTGACGGTGACCACGTCTTTGCTCATGCTGACGTGAATCATTCCACGGGGTGTGGGCACGTCGCCCTCCATCCAGTCGAGGCCGCCCAGCACAGGCCGCACCTCATACTCCTCGTAGCCAGGCTTCGTAGGACGGACGCCAAGGAAATAGCGGCCCAGGAGGTAGAGGGGCGAGGCGCCCCAGGCGTGGCAGAGGCTCTTGCCGTAAGGCCGGCCGTACATGGCCAAGTGCTCGGCGCCGTGCTCCTCGGGGTTGTATTTCTCCCAGAACGTGGTGGCGCCCTCGCGCAGCATACCGCCCCAGTAATCCTTCATCTCCCCAAGCACCTGCTCCTGCTGCTGCATCATGCAGAGCGTCTCCAGCTCGTAGAAGCGCATGTAGGGCGTGGTGATGGGGTCTATGGCGGCATTGCTCATGACGTGCTGCATGATGAGGTGCTGCTCCTCGTCGCTGGCCAGTCCATAGAGAATGGCAAACATGTTGGGAAATTTGGTGATGTGGGTGTTCAGCTTTCCTTCCTCGATGGCGTGGAGGAAAGCGTGGTGCGTGTGGCTCCAGAAGGTGTCTTTGATGTTTTGGCGGAGGACTGCGGCTTTGTGGCTGTATGCAGAACTGTCGGCGGAGAGGATGTCGGCCGACAAGGCCATCGTCTCCAAGGCTTTCAGGAAGAGGATCTGCTCGAAGCAGAGTGTGCCGCGCTTGTGCATGGGGAAGTCTGTCCAGTCCACGAAGATCCAGTCGTCGGGCTGCCCCTCGGCCATGCCGTCGGCGTTGGTGCGGCTGAGCACAAAGTCCATCAGGGTCACCATCTTCGGCCATATCTCGCGCACGAAGGCCTCGTCGCCCGTGTATTGGTAGTAGTCCATGATCGACTTAAACCAGTAGAACGTGTAGTCCATGATGGTGTTGACATGGGCGGTGACGGGGTCTTTGCCGCGCAGCTGGCGGATGGTGCGCTTCACGCAGTCGGCATCGAAGTGCAGGTAGTAATTCATCAGGTAGCTCTGTATGGCGTCACCGCTCCACACCCAGCGGTCGCGCTTGATGCCGTCCATGAAGAACTCCTGCGTGGTGAGCTCCAGTGTGCGGGCGCTGACTTCCCAGATACGGTTCAGCTCTTCGTCGCTGCAGCGGAAGGAGCCGCTGTGGCCTGCGTCGAAAGGAGCCATCTCAGCGTCGACGGTCACATCGTCATACCACGTCTCGAAAAAGGTGCGGATGAAAACGTAGCGGAAGGCTTTGCTGTCAAGGCGGTAATTGTGCGGCTCTATGCGGTATCGGGTGCTGTATGAGCTGACGCTGTCTAAGGTCTCGCAGTGCTCGGTGTCGAGCGCCTCCTCGCGGCTCTCGCCATAATAGATGTCGGCCGTGCCTCCCTCCAGTCCCTTGATTTTCAGACAGCCGAACACCTCGCGCCCGAAGTCGTAGAGCCGTCCGCCCAGCATCTGGCCCTTGTCGTCGCACCCCTCATAACCCACAGGACGCACCTCCGTGGTAGGCAGACGAAACAGCGACGGGGGCGTGTGGCTCTCGTCAAAGTGCCAGCAGCCGACAAGCACGTAGACGCCCGAGCCATGGGCCACTCCCTCCTCGTCTATCCAGATCTTGTCCTCGTAGGTGACTTGCCATGAAGCGTCGGTCACCACGTGTGCCCCAGTGATGAAGAGGGCAGGAGGCGTGGCCTGGTTCCACACCTTGACGGCCAGCGTGTGACGGCCGGCGGGAAGAGAAAAGGAGGGGAGGGATGGCCGGAGATGCCCGTCGATGGAGATGTTGAACTGTCCTTCTGCGAAGATGCTGACGCTCTCTTCCCCGTCCAGCTCAACGGTCTTGGTGAAGACCACCGTAGGCCAGTGGGAGTCTTGTTTCCAGAATGGCGGAAACATAGCGCCGCGCTCCGTACGCCGGTTGTTGAACCTGTTACCCAGCCATATCTCGAAGTCGCCGGGATACCATATCCATGTTGCTTTCATGACTTTAGCGCTTTGACTTTAGACTTTAGACCCATAAGTCCCATAAGACTCATAGGTCCCATAAGACTCATAGGCCTCATAAGACCCATACCCCCTCCTCGCCCCCATCGTGTGTCTCTCAACCATGCCGAGTCATTGTTTTACGGTTACTAAAAGCAAGACTGAGCAGGAAGCCAACGAGGAAAATGGCGGTGGTGCCAAGGACGATGGCGAGATATTCGTGCAGGTGCGGACCAGGCAGGCTCCACGCCTTTGCCAGCGACACCCACGCGATGACCGTGATGCCCACTGCCACTCCGATGGCGGCGGCATGCCTGCTGATGCGACGCGGCATGATGCCGAGGAAAAACAGTCCCAGCATACCGCCAGAGAAGATGCCGGAGAGAATCCACCACGCATCGATGATGCTCTTCACGCCCAGCATCAGGATGGCCACGATGCTGCCCAAGATGCCTACGACGAGACTCGTCAGACGCAGCGTCGCCAGTTCGTTCTTGCTCCCTCCGAACAACGGCCTGATGTAGTCGGTCTGGATGACGGTGGCGGCCGAGGTGACGCTGGTCGACACGGTGCTCATGCCTGCGGCAAAGATGCTGGCGATGAGCAGGCCGCGCAAGCCTACAGGCAGACTGTTGACAATGAAATAGGGGAAAATGAAGTCGGGCTTGGCCTGAATCTCAGCGGGCAGCGGCCTCACACCGGCGGCATAGTAGCTGTAGAGAGCCGTGCCGATGAGGAAGAAAAGGGCGGACATGGGAATGAAGAGGTAGCCGCCGAAGAGCGCCGAGAAACGCGCATCCTTGTCGCTCTTCGCCGCGTGATAGCGCTGCACGTAGTTCTGGTCGATGCCGTAGTTCTGCAGGTTGATAAAGATGCCGTAGACCAGGCACACCCAGAACGTGCTGCTGGTCAGGTCGCTGCCGAAGGAGCCGAGCGAGAACTTATTGCCCTCGGGCGCCTGGGCTGCCAGCTCGAAGACCTGCCCCGGCCCCTCGGGCATGGAGAACAGCAGGATGGACAGGCACACCAGCGCGCCGCCGATGAGGATGAAGCCCTGCACGGCGTCGGCCCAGATGACGGCCTTCACACCGCCGAGCATGGAGTAGACGATGATGGCGGCCGAGGTGGCGATGATGACCGTCACCATGTCCCACCCCATCAGGATGTGCATCGGCATGGCTAAGAGATAGAGGATGCTGCCCATGCGCGCTATCTGCGTCAGCAGGTAGCAGGCAGAGGCATAGAAACGGGCCCACCGCCCGAACTTCTCCTCGAGGAAGGTGTAGGCCGAGATGCTGCCGCCGTGACGGTAGAACGGCACAAAATACTTGGCGGCGAAGTAGCTGGCCACAGGGATGCTGAGCGAAAAGACAAAGGCGTTCCAGTCAGAGGAGAAGGCCTTGCCAGGGTAGCCGATGTACGAGATGCTGCTGACGTATGTGGCAAAGATGCTCATGCCCACCACCCAGCCGGGCAGGGAGCGCCCCGCCGCCGTGAAATCGCTGGCCGTGCTGCCCCTGCGGTAGAACGAGCAACCGAAAAGCACCACACCAAGGGTGAAAACGACAAAGATGATGAGGTCAATAGTGTTCATCCGACTTGTGTAGCAGATAGCACCTGCAAAATTAGGAATAAAAAGCGGAAAATGCAATTATTTCAGCGGAAAATTTGCGGCACTGCACTTTTCTTCGTACTTTTGCGCTATGAATTGGACCGACCTTATCTCCAATTGCCGCCTCGGACAGGAGCACCGACACCCAGAGCGGCACGACGACCGCACGGAATTTAAGCGCGACTACGACCGTCTGATTTTCTCCGCACCCTTCAGAAGACTGCAGAACAAGACGCAGGTCTTCCCCTTGCCGGGCAGCATCTTTGTGCACAACCGCCTGACACACTCGCTGGAGGTGGCGTCGGTGGGCATGTCGCTGGGCAATGACGTGGCACGCCATCTGTGCAAGAAAAATCCTGATTTTATCGACAGTCTCATCCCCGAGATAGGCCAGATAGTGGCTACGGCCTGCCTGGCCCACGACCTGGGCAACCCGCCCTTCGGCCACAGCGGCGAGAAGGCCATACAGACCTTTTTCAGCGAGGGCGCCGGACAGGGACTGAAGGAGCGCGTCAGCCCGGAGTTCTGGAGCGACATCACCCGCTTCGACGGCAATGCCAACGCCTTCCGACTTTTGACACACAGCTTCAAGGGCCGCCGCAAGGGAGGCTTCGCCATGACCTACAGCACGCTGGCCAGCATCGTGAAATATCCTTTTCCCTCTTATCAGGCCACGAAGAAGAAGTTCGGGTTTTTCACCTCCGAGCATGACGACTACGTCACCGTGGCCACGCGTCTCGGCATACCTCGCATAGACACCGCCGACGGCAGCGAGCGCTGGGCACGCTATCCGCTGGTCTATCTGGTGGAGGCGGCCGACGACATCTGCTACGAGATCATGGACCTGGAGGATGCCTACAAGCTGAAGATCCTGTCGTATGACGAGACGGCAGCGCTGATGCTGAGCTTCTTCGAGGAGACGGGCAAGAGGCACATCCTGCAACGCATCAGCGACGAGGAGCTTAGCGACCCCAACGAGAAGATACAGTACCTGCGCGCCTGCGTCATCGGCCTGTTAGAGAACGAGTGTGCCCAGGTGTTCATCGGCCACGAGGAGGAGATACTCAGCGGCACGTTCAGCGGTGCGCTCATCGACCATGTCAGCGCCACGCCCTGTGCCGCCTACCGTCACTGCACCGAGATCAGCCGGGCACGCATCTACAAGAGCCGGCCTGTGCTCGACGTGGAGTTGTCGGGCTACCGCATCATGGCCACGCTGATGGAGCTGATGACAGAGGCCATAGAGCATCCCGAGCGTTACTATTCGCAGCAGCTGATAGGGCGCGTGAGCAGCCAGTATGACATTGAGAACGAAGACCTGGAGACGCGTGTCATGGCCGTCATCGACTATATCAGCGGCATGACCGACGTCTATGCCCTCGACGTCTATCAGAAAATCTGCGGCATCAGCCTGCCCATCATCTAAGGAGTTAAAGGAGTTAAAGGAGTCTATTTAGGAGTTAAAGGAGTTAAAGGAGTCTATTTAGGAGTTAAAGGAGTTAAAGGAGTTAAAGACATATGACTCTCCATGAAAAGCTTTTGTATCTGGGTTGAAATCCATAGCAAAGCTATTGTCTTTAACTCCTTTAACTTCAATACTTGCGAAAGCTGAATCTGCCATATTCTGTCAGCGAAAAGTTTGGTTCTTCCGCTTTTTCATTGGGCAGGTGTGCACGAATA
>JAEEPZ010000242.1 GCA_016285055.1 Prevotella sp. | reverse complement strand
GAACTGGGCGTGAGGAGCGACGACGGCACACATTTCTATCTGAACAGAGTCATCCACTATGACAATAAGCTGAAATCGCATCACTTCAATAAGAGCCTGCCGTTCAGCACCACCGACTTTACCCACGTCACCGCCGTCTATGACCACGGCATGTTGACTTGTTATGTGGGCACCGACTCGCTGCTGTCGTACACACTCGATTGCACTCAGTATAAGGACTGGAACATTGGCAGCGATCCCACCCTCGCTGTGGGCGGCATCGAAAGCATGTACGCAGGTATGGGCCAGTCCTTCAACGGCTATATTGACGACATCCGCCTATGGAACAGAGCCCTGAGCAAAGAAGAGGTGGAAGCCAACTACACCCGTATCCTCGGCGGTACGGAGGGCGGTTTGGTGCTCTACTGGCCGCTCGACGAGGGACTCGGTGTGAAGGACTATGCCTTCGACGTGGCCCGTCAGGACGGCATCTACCAGCTGAACCATCCTGAGGTTGGACTTAATGCCACGCCGTCGGCCACCGTGCCGCAGCAGTTGGGTCTCTACGGTGTGACCGACAAGAATGGCAACTATATCATACGCGGTATTCCGTTCCAGCAAGGCGGCACCAACTACGAGATTGCCCCGCTGTACGGCGAGCATCAGTTCAATCCCGTCACACGCTCGATGTTCGTCAGCCCCACCTCGCTGACGGCTAACAACATCGACTTCGAGGATGTGTCGTCGTTCCCCATGGAGGGATACGTTTACTATGCCGGCACGAACATTCCTGCCGAGGGCATACAGTTCTATGTGGATGGTCAGCTGCTGACCACCGATGGCGAAGTTCAGCAGAGCGATGCACAAGGCCGCTACAGAATCTCCGTTCCTATAGGCGAGCATTTTGTCGAAGCCAAGCTGGGCAATCACAAGATGGTCAATCAGGGCCGCTTCCCTATCAAAGGTAAGCGTAACTTCAATGCCCCTGTGACCTATAATTTTTCCGATTCCACACTCGTGAACTTTGTAGGGCGCGTCAGTGGCGGCGAACGTAACGACACACTGGCCGTGGGCTTCGGAGCGTCGAAGAACAACATTGGCACGGCCACCATCACGTTGAAACTGAACAACGAATCGTTATCGTTCAACCGCGTGGAGGGCAAGCCCCAAACATCGGCTACCCAGATTCGCACGTGGGAGAGCGACACTGTGAGCATCAACAGCACGGCATGGACAGGCTTCGAAGGCGGCGACGCACGCTACATATTCATCAATACCGACCCCGCGACGGGCGAGTTCTCGGCCAAGTTGCCACCGCTGAAGTACATCGTGAAGAACATCGAGATACCTAAGAACCCCGACATAGAGTTCAATATCCTGCCAGAGATAGACTTGAGCAACGTGCTGAAGGAGCAGATCGACTCGTTGTGGCAGGTGGATGAACGGGGCGACTCCGTGCTAAACAAGTATAAGTACCACACCAAACTTGTGCAAACCTACTTTGCCACACCTCAGGTGGACATCAGCCAGCCCAAGAGTGGCAAGGACGTCTTCGGCATACAGGAATACAAGGGTGAGGACGAACTGGGCAAGTTTACCGTCAGCGACCTGTGGACACGCACGGATGAAGGTGCCGTCAGCTACAAGTACGGTTATCCTATCTATAAGATGGGCGATGAATATCACACAGAACTCTACGGCTATGAGGTCTATACGAACTACGACAACGGAGAGGCTGCCAACGACACCATCCCCCTCGCCGGCCAGGTTATTACTGTGGCCAACGAGATGTCGAGCGACCAGACCATCGTGGCCGTGCTTCCGCCCGGTGAAACCGAATACCGGTTGGGCCAGGTGTACGACCTGAAGAAGAACCAATTGGTGCTTGACTCACTGGGACGCTACGCCTTCAAGTGGAATGCCGGAGCACCCAACGTCGTCAGTCCGTACACCCGTCATCTGGGCATCACGCTGGAGCGCAAAGGACGTACCTACGCCCCCAATGGCATAAATGCCATCGTCGTGGGCAGTCTTCCTATCGGCAACAACTTCGTCACCAATGGCCCCGACCAGGTGCTGATGGTGCTGCGCGACCCGCCAGGCGCTAAGTCGAAGACCGTGTGGAAGACTGGCTCGACCAAGACGAAGGTGAGAAGTTCCACCAGCGGAGGCTATGGCAACGAGAAGATGATGTATGAGGCAAACTTAGGTGCGAAGGTGAGATTCATGTCGGGCTTCGGACTCTACTACGAGACCACAGACCTTGACAATACCTCTGATATAGGCGGTGGCATTCACTATACGTGGAACAAGAACTCATCGACCGAAAAGACGTGGACGCTGACCGCTACCGAGCAGGTATCCACCGGTGCCACTAAGGACTATTGCGGATCGAATGGCGATGTCTTCATAGGCTACAGCACCAACCTGCTCATGGGCAAATGCCGCAAGGTGGGATTCTTCCGCGACAACGAGACGGCGCCCTTCGAACTGAAAGACGATGTGGCTACCAGCCTGGGCGACAGCGTGACAACAAAGTTCATGTACTCCACCTACGAGATTGAAGAGGTGATGATTCCGAAGTGGCGGGAGACACGCAATGGCTACCTCACGCAGCACTTCGATACTGAGGCCGAGGCCCGCGCTTTCGTGAATAACACGAGCGAGGTGCTCTATGCCACATGGGTCAAGGAGGATGATACAAGCTACGGACAGGAGGGCACCTA
>JAEEPZ010000110.1 GCA_016285055.1 Prevotella sp. | reverse complement strand
AGCGAAGGAGTGGCAGCAAAGAACATTACTGACATTACAGACCCCACCCCTGCCCCTCCCCTTGAAGGGAGGGGATGGCTGCGCATAAATCCTTTCTGCAAAGGGTCAACTGCTATATCATTGCCTTATCAAATGATTATCCGCAATTATCCGATAGTGTGCACGCCAATATAGAAGCAAACCGACTCCTCATAAGAATGTATCATGATAGAAACTAGCAAGGCTTGCGGTAACTCAATTCTCCCCCTTGCAAAGGGGGAGTTAGAGGGGGATCCATCTGCGCAAAGTTTCATCCCCCCCTGCCCCCCCTTTGCAAGGGGGGGAATAAGTTACCTCTGCAACGGCCACATGACGATGCAGACCCTTCCCCTCCTTTTCCAAAGGAGGGGTCAGGGGTGGTTTGTCAATACTGTCACAACCTATTTTAAAAGGAGGGGAATGGCTTCGATTCTTGTCGCACAGTGAGGGCCGGGACTTGTGTCTGTTGTCAGCCCTGGCGCAGGTCGCTGGGCTTACGGCCGGTCTTGATCTTGAACTTGGAGGAGAAATAGTCGGGCGACTCAAAGTTGAGACGGTAGGCTATTTCCTTGATGCTCATGTCGGTGGTGGTGAGCAGCTCCTTCGCCCGCTGCAGGCGCAGGTCCTGCTGATAGGTGGCAGGCGAGAGGCCCGTGTGCTCCTTGAAGAGCTTACGGAAGTTGGAGTAGCTTACGCCGAGGTCTTCGGCCACCTGCTGGATGGTGAGCGACGACTCCAACTCCTCGCGTATACGGAGCCGTGCACGGTTGATCATGTCTACGTGACTCTGGTTGCGCGTCTGCAGCTCTATGTTACGTTCCAATGAGTACATCAGCCCTATGAGGTGGTTGACGATGCCGGCCATGACCTGCTGCGAGTAGGCGGCCTCTTCCTGTGCGGCATTGTAGGCGGAGCGGTAGAGCTTGACGATGTCGTCGGAGAAGCCTACGTGGTAGATGGGCTTCGTGGGCGAGAGGAACCCGGCCCGCACGCGGTCGTCCATGTTGTGACCGTGGAAGCCTATCCAGTATTTCTTCCATCCCTTGGGCCCCGTGGGGTGATAGCTGTGCCATTCGCCGGGGAAGAGCAGGAAGAAGTCGCCCTCCTTCAGGCGCGCCTCGGGCACGGTGCGGCTGTGGAAGACGCCCTCACCCTCGGTGATGTAAAGCAACTGATACTCTGGCAGCACACGGCCTTTCTGCAAGTCGAAGTAATAGCCGTCGGCATGGCCTCGGGTGGGATAGGGATCACGCGGCCCTATTTCCTCGTAGCCGATGGTGGTGACGGTGAGGCCCCACAGCTGGTCGCGCTCGCTGGCAAGCATGTATTTACTGGTCTGCATCTTTATGTTTTAGGAGTTAAAGGAGTTAAAGGAGTTAAAGGAGTTAAAGGAGTTAAAGACAATAGTGAGGAGTTAAAGGAGTTAAAGGAGTTAAAGACAAATGACTCTCCCTGAAAAAGCCTTTGTCTCCGAGTTGAAATCCATAGCAAAGCTAATGTCCTTAACTCCTTTAACTTCTTTAACTCCAAAAAATCCATAGCATAACTATTGTCTTTAACTCCTTTAACTCCTTTAACTCCTTTAACTCCTCACTACCGTCTTTAACTTCTTTAACTCCAAAAGATCCATAGCAAAGCTAATGCCTCATCTCTTGGCACGGCACCCAAATCCAGAATGTGGACCCCTTGCCTTCGCCCTCGCTGATAACGCCGATACTGCCGCCTGACCGCTCGGCAATGCTCTTGCAGATGTTCAGACCGAGGCCGGTGCCCTGCACGAAGTCGTTGAGCTTGACGAAACGGTCGAACACTCTCTTCTGCTTCTCCTTCGGGATGCCGGCGCCAGTGTCCTCGCAGTACATGTAGATGCCGCCGTCCTTGTACTTCCAGCCCACGCGGATGTGTCCCTGATGGGTGTACTTCACGGCGTTGGTGACAAAGTTGGTGATGACCTGCTGCATACGGCCCATGTCGAGGATGGTGCAGAACGAGGCCATCGGGCTGTCGACAATATACTCCACGCCAGGCTCCTGCACACGCTGTGAGAGCGACTGGCTGACGATGTTGAACTCGGCGGCAAAGTCTACCTCGCGCGGCACAATCTCCAGCGGCTTGATGTCCATGGTGGAGGCCTCGAAGATGTCGTTGATGAGGCGCATCAGCATATCGCAGTTGTTGTGGATGATGCGTATGAACTCCTTGCGCTCTTCGGGCGAGTCCACCATCTGCAGGATGTCGGAGAAGCCCACGATGGCGTTGAGCGGCGTGCGTATCTCATGCGTCATGTTGGCCAGGAAGGTGGCTTTCAGCAAGGTGGAGTTCTCGGCGCGCGCCGTCTCTTCCTTCAGTCTCTCCTGGGCTTCCATGAGGTCGCTGATGTTGCGCACAATGCCGAAGAGCTGTGTCACCTCACCCTTGCTGTTGGTCAGCGGCATACCACTGGTGGCATACCAGCAGGGATGGTCGTCGATGGGCGTGTACATGAAGTGGTGCACCACATTGAACGAGCCCTTCAGCTTCATCAGCTCGGGCAGAGAGTCGTAGGCTTTCTGGCGCTCTTCTGCACTGATGCTATTCATGTGGTCGTCCAGCGTCCTGGTGAAGTCAACCTTGTTGAGCGAGCGGGTAAAGGAAATGAGACGTGTCTTGAAATCGACGTGCCACACGTACATGTTGCAGTTCTCCAGAAGGATGCGCAGCTCGTTCTCGTAGGCACGGTTGCTCTTCTGAGCCTCTTCCAAGGCCATCGACTGGCTTTTCAGCTCAAGGTACATGGAGCGCTCCTCGGTGACGTCGCGGGCGGTGACGATGTAGTAATGCGCCACACCATCTTTGATGACACCCGGACGGATGCGCGCCTCAATATACTTGTTGATGCCCAGATGCTGATTGTACAGGTACTGGCAGACATGGAGTTCGCTGGTGGTATAAGGGTTGAATTCTCCCTTGACGAGGTCCAAGTCGAACAGCTTGGTCTGACGGAAGTATTCCTCCGTGGCTTCCGTGACACAGCACAGCTCCCTCATCTTGCTGTTCATGTCAATGAGATTGCCATCTTTGCCGTAGAAGGACATGGCAAGGTGCGTTGTCTCAAACATCTTGACGTAGTGGTTGACCATGTCGCGGTCTTTCTGTTCCTCCTTCTTCTCCTCGGTAATTTCGCGCGAAGCGATGACCACACGGGCCGGCTCGTGATTCTCATCAAACTCGGGATAGGAAAAGCTCATGATGTCAATCCACTGCGGCTGTTCGGCCGTGCCCTTGTTCCAGCGCAAATGGAAGGGCTTTGTCAGCTGGCCGTCCGCTCCTTTCTTCTCCCTTCGGTCGAGGATGATGTGCCTGTCGTCGGGATGAATGAACTCCATCATTTCATGCATGCCCATTCCCTCTTCGGGCAGGATGTGCCCATGCTGGTTGTAGACGCGGCCTTTCTTCAAGTCAATGGTCATGACGGCAAACTTGCCCATGTTGAGTGCACGGTGCATCATCCTTTCCATCTCCTCGTTGCGCTTGAGTGCTGTTTTCACCTTTTTGCGTGTGAAACGATAGACAAAGAGAATGAAAACCGCAAAGATGGTGACGGCCAGGGCGATGTAAAGGACGATGAGCGACACCTTCTTATCGCTGTTCTCCGGCGAGAACCATTTCTGCTGCAGCCGGTCTATTTCGCCGCTTTGCACCAGTCGTGCATACTGGCTGTCTATCTCGTCGATAAGCTGCTGGTCATAGCCTACGATGTGTATCTCGTTGGCTTTCAGGTTCAGCATCCTGTCGTAGGTGACATTGCTGAGGTTGTATTCCTTGATTTTCCACTTGGTGGTCTGCTCGCCCCAAATGAAATACTGGTAAGCGCCCTCCGACAGGCCGCTGAGCGCGGTGCGCGGCGACTGGAAGTCGATATGGTCGAGGCTGTCGACCATGTTGCCGAGGAGATAGTAGGCGATGGAGTCGTTGGTGTTGTTGAACACGATAGTTCCTCTGCCCTTCAGCTGGCGTGTGCTGTTGATGGAGGGAGTGTTGATGCTGCGCGACGCCACCACCCTGTAGAAGCCAATGGGCGTGACGGTGCGGCAGAAGTCGGCTCCATGATAGCGGTCACGGTAGTCGATGATGAGGTCGACCTGACGGTTCATAAACTCGCCGATGTTCTGGCGGCGGGTCTTCATGATGAACTCATGAGGCACGTCCATGCGTGTGAGGATGGTGTGCAGCAGCTCCACATTGTAGCCGTCGGGGTGGCCCTCGCTGTTGAGGTACTCATAGGGCGCAAAGTCCCAGTTGCAGGCAACGATGATTTTCTTCTTCTCGGCACTGGCGGTGAAGGCCACGAAAAACATCACACAAAGCAGCGCAAGCAACTTTGCCTGAAATGAAGAGGTGCTATGATTGTGCTTTTTCATGTGGTGTTCAGATGTCTTTCTTGTGTTCTATGATGGTGGCCTCGCAGGGAATGGTAATCCACACCGAGGTGCCTTTGCCGCGCTCGCTGTTCACGTCGATGGTGCCGCCAAGCTGCGTCACCAGCTCCTTGCAGATAGGTAACCCGAGCCCAGTGCCTCCCATGTTGGCCAGCGAAGCGTTGAAGCGCTCGAAGATGTGCGGCAGCTTGTCAGCAGGAATGCCCTCGCCCGTATCCTCAATAACGATGATGAGCTTGCCGCCGATGTATTCGTAGCGTGCTCTGACAGTGCCCTGCATGGTGTATTTCACGGCGTTCTCAATGATCTGCTGCATGATGCGCCCCACATTGGTCTCATCGATATTGACCACGAGCCTTTCGTACTGATTCTCGGCTATGTACTTCACGCCCTCGCGCCGTCCGTTGGCCCATCCCTGCTCACAGTGGCTCTCGAAGGTCTGGGCGAAGTCAATGGGCTCGACGTTGATCTCCACCATCAAGGCGTCGAGGCGTGAGAGGAAGAGGATGTCGTTGATGAGGTTGAGCAGATGAGAGGAGTTGGCCTTGATGTCGCGAATGAAGCGCTCCTCCTCCTCGGGCAAATGCTCCAGCTCGAAGCGTTCAGCGTTCTTGACAACGATGTCGAGGGGAGTGCGTATCTCGTAGCACATGTTGTGGAGGAACTTGTTCTTGACCTGCTCCACTTCCTGCGCCTTCTCTGTCTCCAACTCCAGCATCCGCTCGGTGTACTTCATCTCTGTGGTGTCGCGGCAGATGCCTGAATACCTGGTGACGGTGCCGTCGTCGGCCACAGTGGGGAAGAGTTGCAGCTGCAGCCACAGAATCTTGCCGCCCGACAGACGCAGGCGGGTCTTCACTTCGCCAGTCACAGGGATGTTCACGCCTCGGTCCATCATCCTGAACACGCGCATCACTTGCCTCATGCTGCTGCTGTCGGTGAGGCTGAGGCAGCGCTGCTGGGTGAGGACATACTGTGCCTCGTGCATACGGTGATTGATGGTGAGCATGTGCGTCTGGGGCGAATAGCTGACTATGCGCACACCGCCCACTTGCAAGGCTAAGTTGATGTTGTTGATGTGGTCGGTCAGCTCTTTCATGGCATCGCGCAACTGCAGCACGCCTTTCTTGGCGAGGCTGTAGTTCTGGCACACCTCGGTCACCTCGCGGCCTGAGCCGAAGAAGCCCAGCAGCTGGTGGTTGTCGTTGTAGACAGGCACAAGCTGCAGCTCGTATTCGATGGTGCCCTCACGCCTTCGCGACTGCAGCTTTTTCTCCATGGAGTAGTCGATGAACAACGTGGCGTAGAAGCGGTCATAGGTGGAGAAGTCGCTGATGTCAAACTCGTCTTTAGAGAGGATGTCGCTGAGGTGAACGCCCTCTTTCAGCACATCGTCAATGGGCATGTGAAACGTCTGCTGCGCACGGGCGTTCATGCTGACGATGCGCCCGGTGCTGTCATAGTACACCATGTCTACCATGGCATTGTTGAAGATGGCCTCATAGCGGTGCGCCACCTCGATGGCCTTTTGCTGCCGTTCATACTCTTCCGAGATGTCCATCTCTGTGCCGATGATGACCGAGGGTTTCCCATGCTTGCTGTGGAGCACCGACATATTGACCATGTAGGTGTACAAGTCCTGCCCCATAATGTCCTTGCCATTGACCTGCAGGCGCTGATGGGTGGATTCGAGACTGGTCAACAGCTTGACGGCATCGGCTATCTTTTGAAACTCCTCGCTGCTGAAACGAGACGCGAACTCACTGCGTGTAAACGTGTTGCGCGCACGGACATCGTTGCCATACCACACGAAGGAATCCTTCTCCACATCGTAGGTCCAGATGTTGACCAGACAGGTCTTCAGGATGAGCGACAGGCGTGCGTTGCGTTGTCTGCTCTCACGCGTGACCCTCCGCTCGCGGATGTGGTAGGCGAGAGTGGCCAGCGCCAGACAGACAGCGATGAAGCCAATGACGGCTATGACAATCAATATCCATCTTGGCAGGCCCCGGTCGTTTCGCTCTTCGGGGTAGAACCACTTACGCTCTAAGGGCTGCAGACGATCCTCAGCCTTCAGACGGGCGAAGGTCTCGTCAAGCGCTTTCAGCAGCTGCTCGTCGGACGACATGAAGCGGTAGTCGCCCGATGGCATGTCCACGGGGTCGAGCACGAGGTTGTCGGTGTGGAACTTGTAAATGAGCCACTTCAGCGACATCGTGTTCCACAGCACCTCTCCGGTACCATCGACGCTGACCAGCTGGATGGCTTTGTCCATATCGTCATAGGGGATGGCGTTGCCTTCCCACCCGTGATCCATCATCAGGTGATGGCTGAAGCTGCCGTCATGAACGATGACCTGCTGCGTGGCAAGGTCATTCAGGCTATGCACGGTGTATGCCTCGCCCTTCACGTGTGCTACGCTATGGGTGAACAGCTGGATAGCGTTCTTGCCATAGTGCACGCCGTCATGGTCGTGGAAGCTGGCCACTATGCCCATCATCAGGTCGGCATCGCCGTTGAAGAGATCAGCGAGGGCTTTTTTGGTGGGTTTCAAATGGATAACATAGGGAATGTCGAGCTGCTCGAAAAGCATCTTCAGCAGCTCTACGTTGTAGCCAGTGGGCTCGCCGCTTTCGTCAAGGAAGACGTAAGGCCAGAGGTCCCAGGCGTCAACATAGACCAGTGGGTGCTCCTTGGTGTACTTCGACTGGAGGCTGGGGGTCTGAGCAAAAGCAGTGGGAAGCGACAAGTGGTAAGTGATGAGTGACAGCAACACCGTCAACCACCACTTATTTATGATATGTAGCTTTCCGCTCATCACATCTTACTTCTTACTTCTCACTTCTTACTTCCTACTGATGGCTTCTACCACTTGGTCGGCTATCTGCTTCATGCCTTTCTGATTGGGATGACCGGAGCTTTTGTCAATGTCGTGCAAGCGGATGACAGGCACGTTGTAGTGCTTGCATATCTCGGCTACGCTGCTGTTCACCACCTCCTTCAGGTCGCTGTTGAGGATGAACCAGATGCGTGCCGTGGGATAGCGGTCCTGCATGTGCTCGAGCAGGTAGGCCAGAGCGGGCCGGAAGGTGTAGAGGTCGGCGCGTTTCCAGTCGGCATACTTGAACTCCCCGATGGGAGCGCCGCACCATGAGTCGTTGGTGCCTCCGAAGAGCAGGATGACATCGGGGTGGCCTAACGACTTGTGGCGGGTGATGAACGAGCGGTGGGTGTAGTCGGCATCGTTGTAGCCGGTGTTGCAGATGGTGGCTCCGCTCCATGAGTTGTTCACCTCCAGCTTCCAGTCCATGCGGCTGACCACCTGCCACCACCATGTCTGCCTGACGCTGAACACGTCGGTGCGCTTGGGGTCGTCGTGGCGGTTGAAGTACCACGTCTCCATCGTGTCGGGCGTGAGATAACCCTCATAGGTGGAGTATGAATCGCCGAAAATGGCAACGCTGGTCTTTCCTTGGGAATGTGCGCTCACGGCAATAGCCATGAGCATCAGCAGGGTTAGGATGCTCTTTCTCATGTTTTTGTTGGTTATAATTGGGGCAAAGATACAAAAAAAGCGCGGTAACAAGCCACGATTAAATATTTTTAACGCTGAATTATTGCACAAACGCACACGGAATGGTTTCAAGCGCACCGTCCGAGGAAAATCCGACGGTTTCGGACAAAATTCCGACGTGTTTGGACAATAATCCGAAGCCCATTCATCATGCCACGCACCCAAAGTCCCGAAGGGACGACAGAACAAAGCTACAGCTTCTTGTTCCAGTTGCCTTTCCACAGACGTGCCAGGAACATCAGGCCTCGGAAGGTGAGCTCTATGGCCATGGCCGTCCACACGCCGCGCAGGCCGTGGGTCTGCGACATCCACCATGCCAGCGTCAGGCGCACGCCCCACATCGAGGTGAGGCTCATGATGGCCGGGCGCAGGGTGTCGCCGGCACCCACGAAGACGCCGTTGCCCACAATGGCGGCGGCAAACATCGGCTCGGCGAAGGCTTCGATGCGCAGTGCCTGTGCGCCTTCGCTCACCACCTCTGTCACGGGCGTCATCAGCTGCATCAGCTCGGGGGCGAAGATAAACATCAGCACGCCCATCATCGTCATCACACCGATGCCCAAGGTCACGCTCATGTAAGCAAACGAGCGTGTCAGCAACTTCTGCCCGGCGCCTATCCCTTGGCCCACCAGGGTGGTGGCGGCCTCGGCGATGCCGTAGCCGGGCATGTAGCAGAGGCTCTCGACGGTGATGGCCAGCGAGTTGGCCGCGATGGCCACCGTGCCAAGAGGTGCCACGATGATGGTGCTCACTATCTGCGCGCCACCCATCAGCAGGTGCTGCAAACCCATAGGCGCTCCTATCTTGAAAGCCGTGCCCACGATGTCGCCCGTAGGCCGGAAGCTCAGGGGTGAGTGGTGAGCGGTGAGCGATGAGAGGCGGCCAAGCCGCAGCATCGGACTGCGCACTAAAAGGAAGTAGAGCATCAGCACGGCGGTGACAAACTCGGCTAAGGCGGTGCCCATGGCCGCGCCCTTCACGCCCATGTCCATCATGTAAATAAAGATGTAGTTGAAGCCGACGTCCATCACGCACATCATGATGTTCAGCATCGACGGCACCTTCATGTTGCCTGAGCATTTCAGCATCGAGCCTGCCAGGCCCTCCATCTGGAAGAAGATGCCGGCGATGCCCACGATGAGGAAGTAGAGCGAGGCGTCGGCGGCGATGTCGGGCTTGCCGCCCAGCCAGAACGGCAGCTGGCCGTGCACCGCTATGGCTGCCAATGAAATCATCAGGCTCCATGCCAGACAGCACACCAGCGCCTGACGCAGCACGCGGCGGGCACCCTCGAAGTCGTTGGCGCCGATGAAATGTGCCACCTGCACCGAGAAGCCCATGTTGGCCGCCATGCCGAGGCCGCCCATCAGCCATGTCGTCGTCTCCACCAGTCCTATCGAAGCCGTGGCTTTCTCACCCAGATGGCCCACCATCGCCGCGTCGATGAAGAACATCACCGTGGCGGAGATCTGCGCCAGGATGCTGGGCACAGAAAGCTGCACGATGAGGCGCAGCTTCTCGCCGCGGCTCATCGTGCGTCCTTCGCGTATGTAGGCCAGCAGGTCGGACATGGTTCTTACAGAAATTCGCTCCTTCTCAACAGACTCTTAGAAAAACAGCATTTTTTCCAAGGCGTACACCAGAATACCTGCGACGTAGCCCACGAAGACAAGCCACGTGATGTGCTTCATGTACCATCCAAAGGTGATTTTCTCCAAGCCCATGACGACGACGCCTGCTGCCGAGCCGATGATGAGCATCGAACCGCCCACGCCGGCGCAGTAGGCCAGGAGCTGCCAGAAGGAGCCGTCGACGGCGTAGATGGTGTCGGGCACCACGTCGTACATGTTCATGCAGGCAGCCACCAGGGGCACGTTGTCAACGATGGACGACAGCACGCCGATGATGCCGGTGATGAGGTAGGGATTGCCGTTGAACGCCGTGTTCAGGCCGTCGCCCATAGCATTGAGCACGCCCACCTGCTTCAGGCACAGCACGGCCATGAGGATGCCGAGGAAGAAGAGGATGGTGCTCATGTCGATGCGTGACAGCAGGTGCGTCACGCGCTTCGCCATCGGGTCGCTATCGTCCAAGTGGCGGTTGAAAATCTCCGTCACCGTCCACAGCACGCCTAATACCAACAGGATGCCCATGTAGGGCGGCAGGTGGGTGATGGTCTTGAAGATGGGCACGAAGATGAGGCCGCCCACGCCGAGGCAGAACACCGCCTGGCGCTGGTGCTTGGTGAAGGAAGACACCTCGCCCACGTGCAGGTTCTGCGCCTTGTCAAACTTCCCCTTCAGCGATAGCGACAGCAGTGCGGCGGGCACCACCACCGACACCAGCGAGGGGATGAACAGCTCGGTCAGCACGCCGCCGGTGGACACCATGCCCTTGATCCACAGCATGATGGTCGTGACGTCGCCAATGGGCGAGAACGCACCACCGCTGTTGGCCGCCACGATGACCATCGAGGCGAAGAGGAGGCGCTCCTTCGGGTCTTGTATCAGCTTGCGCAGCACCATGATCATCACGATGCTGGTGGTAAGGTTGTCGAGGATGGCGGAGAGGAAGAACGTCATGAAGGCCACGCGCCACAGCAGCTTGCGCTTCGAGCGCGTCTTCATCGTGTCGCGCACGAAGTTGAAGCCGCCGTTGGCATCAACTATCTCGACGATGGTCATGGCGCCCATGAGGAAGAACAGCGTCTCGGCTGTCTCGCCCAGGCTCTCGGGCAACGAGGTGAGGTCGTGGCCGGGAATGAGGCAGTAGGCGGTCCAGCAAAGTACGCACATCAGCAGGGCCACAGCGGCTTTGTTCACCTTGGTGAATGCCTCTAAGGCGATGCAGGCGTAGCCCACCACAAAGATGGCTACTATCAGAAAGACAAGTCCGGTCATAAGTTATCTATTCATGTTTCGCAAATTAAAGGAGTTAAAGGAGTTGAGGGTGTGAGGAGTTAAAGGAGTTAAAGGAGTTAAAGGAGTTAAAGACAAATGACTCTCCATGAAAAGCCTTTGTCTCTGGGTTGAAATCCATAGCAAAGCTATTGTCTTTAACTCCTTTAACTCCTTTAACTCCCCCAAAATCCATAGCATAGCTATTGTCTTTAACTCCTTTAACTCCCTTAACTCCTTTAACTCCAAAACTTGCAATAGTTTATCTCACTACTTCGGTAAACTCCGGCTTGTCGCCGTTGGCAGGAGCGATGACATAGATGGTGGAGGTGGCCTCCTCGCCGTTCATGCCGCGGCTCTTCACTGTGAACTTATAGCCGGTGCCGTCGGGCGTGGTGCGCTTGCCGAAGGTCTGCGGCGTGCCCAGCGGGAACTGGTAGTTGGAGCAGGCGGCGTCGAAGAGTGCCTTCTCAGCGTCGCCGACGGGCTGCTGTGCCGAGTATTCGGGCAGTTGCTCTACGGTGCCGGCCTTGTAACCGTTCTCCTTCAGAAATCGGTCCAGCTCCTTGGCGGCGGCTTTCACACGGGCCGTGCGCACGCCGTAGCCTTTCTGGATGTCAGCCTTGGGCAGCGCCTTTTTCAGCGCCTCCGACGAGGTGTTCAGGCCGCCGCTGCCAAAGGTGCAGAAGGGCACCAGCTTCTTGCCTTCAAAACTCTGCTCCTTCACCAGCGTGGCGATAGGATTGGCGTAGGTGCCGAACCAGATGGGATAGCCCAGGAACACAATGTCGTAGTTCTTGACGACCGACTTCAGGGGCTTGATGGCGGGCATCTGTCCGCTCTGCATCTCGCGCTGTCCGCGCTGGATGGTCTCCTGGAAGATTCCCGTGTAAGGCTCTACGGCCTCGATGGCCTCGATGTCGGCGCCGGTCTGCTTCTGCAGCTCCTCGGCCACGGTCTTTGTCGTGCCGCCTTCGGAGTAATAGAGCACCAGCATCTTCTGGGCTGTAGCAGTTGTGATAGCTGTCATAGCTGCTAATGTGAATAATAACTTTTTCATCATTGTGTGATTATTTCTTGGAGTCTCTCTTGCAGGCTTCGGTTGTCGGCCAACAGGTTCCAGATGCCGTCCTCAGACAGTACGCCGCGCTTCAGGTCGTGGGGCAGTCGTCCGGCCTCGTCGTCGGCAAAGTCCTGCTTCCACTCGTCGCTGCCATAGTATTCGTCGAGGGCTTTCAGCGCCTCCTGTGCAGCGATGTACTTGTCGAGCGCTGCCGAGAGCTCCATCACGGCTGCCGATGCCCGGTCGAGCCGCTGCTCCATCTGTCTGATTCTTTCTGTCTGTAGCATTCTTCTTGACTCCTATGTTTCTTTGCTCCTTAGCTCTCCTTGATGATGTTCACGTCGAGCTTGTTGTACGGGAACATGAAGCCACGCTCCTTCAGCTCCTGATAGACGGTCTCGTTCATGTAGAAAAAGACAGTCCAGTAGTCGGTGCTCTTGCACCACGAGCGGGTGTTCACCTCCACGCCGCTCTCGCCCAGCTTCGTCAGTCCAATCCACGGGGCAGCCACGGGGTAGCCCTTGACGGGTTCTCTCAGAATCAACGGGTTGCGCTGCTGAATCTCGCTGATGGCCTGCTTCACCTCCTCCAGGTCGGTGCCGTAAGCGAACTGGAAGTTCACGTCGACGCGGCGGTAGGGCTCGGTGCTGTAGTTCTTCATCGACCCTGTCGACAGTCCGCCGTTGGGAATGATGATGGTCTGCGCGTCGTTGGTGCGGATGATGGTGTTGAAGATCTGAATCTCCTTCACCGTGCCGGCGTAGCCCTGTGCCTCGATATAGTCGCCCACCTTGAAGGGCTTGAACAGCAGAATCATCACGCCGCCGGCGAAGTTCTGCAGCGTGCCGCTCAGTGCCATGCCGATGGCCATGCCAGCGGAAGCGAAGAGGGCGATGAACGAGCTGGTCTCGATGCCGAGGATGGAGATGATGATGATGATGAGCGTGAACCACAGCACCACGTTGACGATGCTGGTGAGGAACGTGTAGAGCGAAGGGTCGGTCTTGCTGCGCTCCAGCATCTTCACAAACAGTTTCTTGACCCATTTAATGAGCCAGCGGCCCACTAAAAACACGATGACGGCCACCAGCAGGTTCTTGCAGAATCCCATGGCCCACTGCCCTAACATGCTGTATGTCTCAGGCGAGAAAATCTTTTCCATCATAACCTTTTAGTTTTTATTTGTTATTTAAGTTGTGTATTCGTTTATTTTTCAGGAGTTAAAGGAGTTAAAGGAGTTAAAGGAGTTAAAGGAGTTAAAGGAGTTAAAGGAGTTAAAGACAAATGACTCTCCGTGAAAAAGCCTTTGTCTCCGGGTTAAAATCCACAGCAACGCTATTGTCTTTAACTCCTTTAACTCCTTTAACTCCTTTAACTCCAAAACTTTTACTCCTTTAACTCCTTTAACTCCAAAACTTTTACTCCTTTAACTCCTTTAAATATAACTCCATTTAAATTTCCAGGAACTCATTTCAGCTTCTCCTCTATTTCCCTGCTGCTGATGCCGAGTGCCGCCATGAGCGAATAGCCCAGCAGCACGTGGCGGAAGGCACCGCCGGCCACTGGCTGCATGGTGAGCAGGGTGGTGCGGCGCTCGTCGCTGTCGTAGTGTTGCAGGACGGGACGCAGCTGACCGACCATCGTGTCGTCGCAAACCACCATCAGGCGTCTCACACCCTTCTGTTCGCACACCAGCTGCAGCAGGTCGCGCAGCAGCTGCTCTTTGGGTGCCAGGTCTTCGGTCTGCACGGCATTGAACACCAGCTCGCCGACACGGCTCTGCGCGGCATGGCCGTCGAGCTCTTGGGCATAGTTGCCGGGGGCGAAGTTCTTCAAGGCGGTGTTGCGGCGCTCATGCACCAGCACCACCTGAATGGCAGTCTGCTTCTCTTCGGGAGGATTGAGAGGGGCACCGCCGTCCATCGCCACACATTCGGCCCACTGCACCATGTCAGCAGGCTGCACGCGCCGGCCCAGCATACGTTCAAAGTTGACTGTCAGGTTGAAGGCTACGCTGTCCACATAGTCAGCGTCTGCCAGAAGAACATTCTCCGCCCATTCCATTCCTCTTTCCTTTCTGTAACAAATGTATCAACAGAATGGAACACAAAAACACAAAGACAGCACTGTACGCAGCTTATTGTATCTTCGTGTCTTTGTGTTCCTCTAACTTGTGCCGCGAGCGGGACTCGAACCCGCACAACCATTCCTGGTCAAGGGATTTTAAGTCCCTCGTGTCTACCATTCCACCATCGCGGCAGCCTTAGCTTTCTTCAAAGCGCCTGCAAAGATACGAAGAAGTTGGGAGTTAGTAGCGAGTAGCAAGGGCTTTTTTCCTTTCGGTTAATTATTTTTAACCTATCCTCGGCGGGAAACCACTGTTCTGCGAAGCGCCCCACCCCACTCCCTCCCCTTGCGGGCCTTGCCCCCTGCGCATGAGCGGCACAACAAAAAGCCGCCAGCAACTAAACAGATGAACACGCTATGCGCTTCAATATGGCTTCCTCAAAAAAGTCCGAAGCCTTCGGACGAAAAGGGCGTCGCTAACTTTGTGAGTTGATAGTTGAACATATTCGATAGTCAAAGGCTTGAGGTAGCCCTATTCTCCCCCTTGCAAAGGGGGAGTTAGAGGGGGATTCATCTGCGCATAGGTGAATCCCCCCCTGCCCCCCCTT
>JAEEPZ010000109.1 GCA_016285055.1 Prevotella sp. | reverse complement strand
TACAGCCCCCACCCCTGCCCCTCCACTTGAAGGGAGGGGATGGCTGCGCATAAATCCTTTCTGCAAAGGGTCAACTGCTATATCATTGCCTTTTTTTATGGGGAGGCTCGCCATGAGGAGGCAAAATTCTTAAATATTTGTCAATCGGCGAAATGGCGAACAAGGCTCATTTTGCGGAATTTTACTGCGGAGCCTCTTATTGAGTATAAATGAGCTCGAAAAATTCACAAACAGGTCTGTTATGATGCTAAAAAAGCTGCACATTTTCCGCAAAGTGCGCAGATTTCCTTGTCTCTATTGTCCGAATAAGTCCGTGAAAGTACGTTGCCAACAAAAAAGAATTCCGTTTTTCAGTGTAAGGACGACCCTTATTTTTTCTATTCTGAGTTTTTTCAGAGACTTGTTTTTTGAGAAAAAATCTTTACAATCACCTGCAATTATGAAATGGCTGGCAACCACTATTTGATGCCTCGGCATCGAACGATGTCACCCTGCCGATGATCCTATGCTACTGTGCATCCCCAGCTATTGTCTTTAACTCCTTTAACTCCCTTAACTCCTTTAACTCCAAAACTTGCGAAAGTTGAATCATTATTATAATATGTGTAAGGAGGGCCGCAGGCAAAGGAAAAAGAAGTGGATTCATCATCATATCCGCAAATAAGGTAGATCAGAGTTCACCACACTTCCACCGCCAAAATGCAAATTTTTCAAAAATAAAAGGCCAACAGCACAAGCAATTGCTTTTTTCTTCGTACATTTGCAAAAGCAAACGCGATAAATGCAGAACATGACTACACAACACATAGACTTCACCACCGCCGAAAGAGAGCTGGCACTGCAGCTCTACGCACAGCTGAAAGAGAAAATAGCCACCTCGCTGCGCGAAGGCGACGAGGCCCATCTGCGCCGCCACCTGATGACGGCCATCGAGCAAGGACAGGTGCAGCGCGACGCCTTCGGGCTGAACCCTGTGGTGCAGAGCCTGCAGACGGCATTGCTGGCCGTCGACGAGATAGGCTTGCGCCGCGACGCCGTCGTGGCCATCCTGTTGCATCCCTGCGTGGAGAGCGAGGCCCTCAGCGTCGACGAGGCCGACCGTGAGTTCGGCCCCACCGTGGGGCGCATACTCCACGGGCTGCACCGCATAGAGATGGCAAACCCGACGCCACAAGCCACCCTTTCGTCACCCGAGGGGGACACATCACTCCACAAACAGACAAATGAAGCACCCTCGGGGGCCGTAGGGGGGGCTAATGTCGCCCTTACCGGCACGCAGGGCGAGAACTTCCGCAACCTGCTCATCTCGCTGGCCGAGGACATGCGCGTCATCCTCATCATGATTGCGGCACGCGTCAACATCATGCGGCAGATACGCGACACGGAGAACACCGAGGCACGCCGGGAGCTGAGCCAGGAGGCGGCCTATCTCTACGCACCGCTGGCACACAAGCTGGGTCTCTACAAGCTGAAGAGCGAGCTGGAAGACCTGTCGCTGAAGTATTTGGAGACGGAAGCCTACTACCACATCAAGGAGAAGCTGAACGCCACCAAGGCTGCCCGCGACGCCTACATCGAGCGATTCATCAAGCCTATCAACGAGAAGCTGACAGCCACCGGCATGAAGTTTCACATGAAGGGGCGCACGAAGTCCATCCACTCCATCTGGCAGAAGATGAAGAAGCAGAAGTGTGCCTTCGAGGGCGTCTATGACCTGTTCGCCATCCGCATCATCATCGACTGTCCGCCGGAGGAGGAGAAGCTGCAGTGCTGGAAGACCTTCGCCATCATCACCGACATGTACACCTCCAACCCCAAGCGTATGCGCGACTGGCTCAGTGTGCCGAAGTCCAACGGCTACGAGAGCCTGCACATCACCGTGCTGGGCCCTGAGCAGAAGTGGGTGGAGGTGCAGATACGCACCGAGCGCATGGACGAGGTGGCCGAGCGCGGCGTGGCAGCCCACTGGCGCTACAAGGGCGTGAAGGCCGACACGGGCGGCATGGACGAATGGCTGCGCAGCATCAGGCAGATGCTGGAGAACGCCGACGACGGTCTGCAGGCCATGGACGAGCTGCGCATGGAGCTGCAGGACGAGGAGGTGTATGTCTTCACCCCTCGCGGCGACCTGATGAAGTTTCCGCAAGGGGCCACCGTGCTCGACATGGCGTACTACATCCACTCGAAGGTGGGCTCGGCCTGCACCGGAGCACGCATCCGCTCGGCAGAAGGACGCTCGCAGGGCGACAACGGACGGGTGGTCACCTTCCGGCAACAGCTGCACAGCGGCGACCAGGTGGAGATACTCACCTCCACCACACAGCGGCCGAAGCAGGAGTGGCTCAACATTGTGAAGACGTCGAGGGCCAAGGCAAAGATACGCCTCGCCCTGAAAGAGACACAGCAGAAGGACGCCCTGCTGGTCAAAGAGATGCTGGAACGCAAGTTCCGCAACCGCAAGATAGAGCTGGAGGAGTCGGTGATGATGCGCACGATGAAAAAGCTGGGCTACAAAGAGGCCAGCGACTTCTATCGCGACCTCGCCGCAGAGTCGCTCGACATGGCTACGGTCATCGACAAATACATCGAGATACAACAGGGCGACAAAGCCCCGGTGGCCGACACCCGCTCGGCTGAAGAGTTTGTCTTAGAGACGTCACGCCTCTCGCCTCTCACCACGCACCATGCAGAAGATGTGCTCGTCATCGGCAAGGACCTGAAGGGCGTCGACTATCAGCTGGCGCACTGCTGCAACCCCATCTACGGCGACGATGTCTTCGGCTTCGTCACCGTCAGCGGCGGCATCAAGATACACCGCTGCGACTGCCCCAACGCGCCGGAGATGCGCCGCCGCTTCGGCTACCGCATCGTCAAGGCGAAATGGAGCGGGAAGGGTGAGTCGCAATACCAGATCACACTGCGCGTCATCGGCAACGACGACCTGGGCATCGTCAACAATCTCACCAGCATCATCTCGAAGGACGAGAAGCTGCTCCTGCGCAGCATCAACATCGACTCGCACGACGGCCTGTTCCGTGGCAACCTCACCGTGATGATGAGCGACACGGCGCGCTTGGAAGCCCTGATTAAGAAGCTGCGCACCGTGAAGGGGGTAAAGCAGGTAGAGAGAATATAGTGGCCCACCCCCACCCCCTCCCTGGGGAGGGGAGCTAAGAAGACATTATTGATTATGATCAGCAAGAACCAAATCAAGTTTGTGAAGCAGCTGGAGATGAAGAAATATCGCCAGCGCGAAGGTCTGTTTGTGGCTGAAGGGCCGAAGGTGGTTGGCGACCTGCTCGCCGCAGGCTTCGAGCCTCACGCCATCTATGCCACCGAGGAATGGGCGAAGCCCTCATCTCTCACCTCTCAACTCTCATCTCTCAACTCTCATCTCTCAACCCACAACCCTCATCTCTCATCTCTCAACTCTCAACTCTCAACTCTCAACCCTCAACTCTCAACTCTCAACCCTCAACTCTCAACTCTCAACCCTCAACTCTCAACTCTCACTCCCGACGAGCTGCGCAAGCTCAGTTTCCTGCAGCATCCACAGCAGGTGCTCGCCGTGTTCAGCATCCGCAACAGAAGTAATGAAGCCCCCTCGGGGGCCGTAGGGGGGGCTTCGCTTACCCTTGCCCTCGACGGCATCCAGGACCCCGGCAATCTGGGCACCATCATCCGCATTGCCGACTGGTTTGGCATCGACAGCATTGTCTGCTCGCTCGACACCGCCGACGCCTGGAGCCCGAAAGTAGTGCAGGCCACGATGGGCAGCATTGCACGCGTTGCCATCAGCTACACCGACCTGAAAGAATACTTGAGCCACACCACCCTACCCGTCTGCGGCACGTTGCTCGACGGCGACAACATCTACACGCAGGAGCTGCCGCAAGAGGCCATCATCGTGATGGGCAACGAGGGCAACGGCATCAGCCAAGACATCCGCCAGTTGGTCACCCACCGCCTGCTCATCCCCCAGTATCGCCCCGGCGCCGAGAGCCTCAACGTAGCCATAGCCACCGCTATCACCTGTGCAGAGTTCCGACGCAGGACGGCAACAAAATGACATGCCTTGTCCTTTCGGCATTTTTCAGCATTTTTTCGTTCTTTTCCTTTGCCATATCGCAAAATGTTACTACCTTTGCACGACTTTTCGAAAGGTAACATTTTATTAAACTAAACGATATGGCAAAAATGAAAGGCGCCATCGTCATCGACACCGCCCGCTGCAAGGGATGCGTGCTCTGCGTGGAAGCATGTCCGCAGAACGTCATCGCGCTCGCCGGCAAGGTCAATGTACATGGCTATCCCTATGTAGAAGCCGTCAACGAAGAGGCCTGCGTGGGCTGCGCCTCCTGCGGCATCGTGTGCCCCGACGGGTGTATCACAGTTTATCGTAAGAAAATCAGTTAGTGATGGAACAGAAAGAAGTCGTATTGATGAAAGGCAACGAGGCCATTGCCCGCGCTGCCATCCGCTGCGGAGTAGACGGATACTTCGGCTATCCCATCACGCCGCAGAGTGAAGTAATCGAGACGCTGGCTGAGCTGAAGCCCTGGGAGACCACGGGTATGCAGGTGGTGCAGGCTGAGAGCGAGCTGGCAAGTATCTATATGGTCTATGGCGCCGCCGGAGCAGGCAAGCGTGCCATGACCTCCAGCAGCTCGCCTGGCGTGGCACTGATGCAGGAAGGCATCACCTACCTGGCTGGCGCCGAGCTGCCTGCACTCATTGTCAACGTGCAGCGCGGCGGTCCAGGCCTGGGCACCATACAGCCCTCGCAGGGCGACTATTTCCAGGCTACGCGTGGCGGCGGCAACGGCGACTACAACGTCATCGTGCTCGCACCGGCCTCCGTGCAGGAGATGGCCGACTTTGTTGACCTGGCCTTTGAGCTGGCCTTCAAGTATCGCAACCCGGCCATGATTCTCAGCGACGGCGTCATCGGTCAGATGATGGAGAAGGTGGTGCTGCCGCCGTTCAAGCCCCGCCGCACCGACGAGGAGGTCATCGCACAGTGTCCCTGGGCCTCGACAGGCAAGACCAAGGACCGCAAGCGCAATGTCATCACCTCGCTGGAGCTGAAGCCTGAGATCATGGAGCAGCGCAACCTCGCCCTGCAGGAGAAATACCGTGAGATCAAGGAGAAAGAGGTGCGCTATGAGACGCAGCAGCTGGACGACGCTGAATATATGATTGTGGCCTTCGGCTCTGCTGCCCGCATAGCTGAGAAGAGCGTCGAGCTGGCCCGTGCTGAGGGCATCAAGGTGGGCCTGTTCCGTCCCATCACGCTGTGGCCCTTCCCCACGAAGGAGATAGCTGCCTTGGCCAAGGACAAGAAGGGCGTGCTCGTAGCAGAGATCAACGCCGGACAGATGGTGCAGGACGTGCGCCTCAGCATCAACGGCGCCGTGCCCGTCGAACAGTTCGGACGCCTCGGCGGCATCGTGCCCGACCCAGAGGAGATTGTGGAAGCATTGAAACGCCTCACCCCCAACCCCTCCCGCTAAGGGGAGGGGAGTCATTTGACTTATTCCCAATGAACCGTAAGTTTGAGACTGCAGCTCCTGACAGATATGGTTTGCTAAAAGAGTTTGCCAAGCATAACAGACAGGAAATGACCGAAAGCGAAAGAATTCTATGGAATACATTGCGTAAAGAGATCAAAAGCTACAAGTTCAGACGACAGCATCCAATTGGTGACTACATTGCAGATTTTCTATGCGTACAGCTAAAACTGGTGATAGAGGTTGATGGCGAATACCATCACACACCGGAGCAACAGGCCAAGGACCAATGGCGGACAGATTATTTGGAGAGTAAAGGTTACCGTGTGATACGTTTCAGCAATGAGGAAGTCAATACCGACCCGAAGGAGGTTATCAGGCAAATAAAAGAAGAACTAATTAACATTGAAGATAGTTATGAATAACAATCAGACAGAAAATGTAACTACTCCCCTCCCCCCCGAGGGAGGGGCCGGGGGTGGGGCTTGGAACCTGGTTTACAAGAAGCCAACGTTGCTTAACGACAATAACATGCATTACTGTCCGGGCTGCTCGCACGGTGTGGTGCACAAGCTCATCGCCGAGGTCATCGAGGAGATGGGCATGGAAGAGAAGGCCGTAGGCGTCAGCCCCGTAGGCTGCGCCGTCTTCGCATACAACTACATCGACATCGACTGGCAGGAGGCTGCCCACGGACGCGCTCCCGCCATCGCCACGGGCATCAAGCGCTGCTGGCCCGACCGTCTCGTCTTCACCTATCAGGGCGACGGCGACCTGGCCTGCATCGGCACCTGTGAAACCATCCACGCCCTGAACCGCGGCGAGAACATCGTCATCATCTTCGTCAACAATGCCATCTACGGCATGACGGGCGGACAGATGGCTCCCACCACCCTGCTGGGCCAGAAGACCTCGACCTGCCCCTACGGCCGCGACCCGAAGCTGCACGGCTACCCCTTGAAGATGGCCGACATAGCTGCCCAGCTGGAAGGCACCTGCTACGTCACACGCCAGTCGGTGGAGAGCGTGGCCAGCATCCTCAAGGCCAAGAAAGCGCTGAAGAAGGCGTTCCAGGCATCGATGGACGGCAAGGGCAGCTCACTCGTAGAGTTTGTCAGCACCTGCAACAGCGGATGGAAGCTCACGCCCTCAAAGGCAAATGAATGGATGAAGGAGAACATGTTCCCCTTCTATCCGAAGGGAGACCTGAAGGACACAACGGAATAATGAATTTGCGTTATTCCGTTATAACGAAACGTTATCACGATATCACGAAGAGAAAACCATGAAAAAGGAAATCATCATATCAGGATTCGGAGGCCAGGGCGTGCTCTCCATGGGAAAGATTCTGGCCTACAGCGGCTTGATGGAAGACAAGGAAGTGACGTGGATGCCCGCCTACGGCCCCGAGCAGCGCGGCGGCACCGCCAACGTCACCGTCATCGTCAGCGACGAGCGCATCTCCTCGCCCATCCTCTCGAAGTACGACATCGCCATCGTGCTCAACCAGCCCTCTTTGGAGAAGTTTGAGCCGAAGCTGAAGCCCGGCGGCATACTCATCTACGACAGCTACGGCATCCTCAACCCGCCGACACGCAAGGACATCAACATCTACAAGATTGACGCCATGGACAAGGCCGCCGAGATGAAGAACGGAAAAATCTTCAACATGATTGTCTTAGGCGGACTGCTGCACGTTTGTCCTGTGGTGGGCACCGGAGGCGTAGAGAAAGCACTGAAGAAGACGCTGCCCGAGCGCCACCACAGCCTCATACCCCTCAACATGCAGGCCATAGAGGAAGGTGGAAAGATTATTGAGAAAATTGAGAATTAAGAATTCCACTTTAACTCCCAATTTAACTCCCAATTTAACTTCCAATATAACTTCCACTATAACTCCCCATTTAACTTCAAAGAAACATGCCGGAGATTTCCGTCCGCGGGCTTGAGATGCCCGAATCGCCCATCCGCAAGCTGGCTCCACTGGCCGCTGCTGCCAAGAAGCGCGGCATACGCGTCTATCACCTGAACATCGGACAGCCCGACCTGCCCACGCCGCAGGTGGCCCTCGACGCGCTGAAAACCGTTGACCGCAGCATCCTGGAATATTCACCCTCGCAGGGCTACCTCAGCTATCGCGAGAAGCTCGTCGGCTACTACGCGAAATACAACATCAACGTCACGGCCGACGACATCATCATCACCAGCGGCGGCAGCGAGGCGGTGCTCTTCGCCTTCCTCTCCTGCCTCAACCCCGGCGATGAAATCATTGTGCCAGAGCCGGCATACGCCAACTACATGGCCTTCGCCATCTCGGCCGGAGCCAAGATTCGCACCATCGCCACTACCATCGACGAGGGTTTCTCGTTGCCGAAGGTGGAGAAGTTCGAAGAGCTCATCAATGAGCGCACACGCGCCATCATGATCTGCAACCCCAACAACCCCACGGGCTATCTCTACACCCGCCGCGAGATGAACCAGATTCGTGACCTGGTGAAGAAATACGACCTCTACCTCTTCTCCGACGAGGTCTACCGCGAGTACATCTACACCGGCTCACCCTACATCAGCGCCTGCCACCTCGAGGGCATCGAGCAGAACGTCATCCTCATCGACTCTGTCAGCAAGCGCTACTCAGAGTGCGGCATCCGCATCGGCGCCCTCATCACGAAGAACGCCGAGGTGCGCCGTGCAGTGATGAAGTTCTGCCAGGCTCGCCTCTCGCCGCCACTCATCGGTCAGATAGTGGCCGAGGCCTCACTCGACACGCCCGAGGAGTACCTGCGCGACGTCTACGACGAGTACGTAGAGCGGCGCAAATGTCTCATCGACGGCCTCAACCGCATATCGGGTGTCTATTCGCCCATCCCCATGGGAGCCTTCTACACCGTGGCGAAGCTGCCCGTCGACGATGCGGAGAAGTTCTGCCGCTGGTGTCTCAGCGAGTTCGAGTATGAGGGACAGACGGTGATGATGGCACCGGCAGCAGGATTCTACACCACGCCGGGCGCCGGCATCAACCAGGTGCGCATCGCCTACGTGCTGAAGAAGGATGACCTGGAGCGTGCCCTCGTCGTCTTACAGAAAGCCCTCGAAGCCTATCCGGGGAGAGTTGAGAGTTGAAAGTTAAGTGTTGAGCGATGAGGGGCGAGGGTTGAGAGTTGAGAGTTAAGTGTTGAGCGATGAGGGGCGAGGGTTGAGAGTTGAGAGTTGAGAGTTTAGAGTTGAGGGTTGAGAGTTGAGGGTTGAGAGTTGAGGGTTGAGAGTTGAGAGTTGAGGGTTGAGTATTAAGTTTTGAAAGTTGAGAGATTCATAGCCCGGCGCATAGATGGCCAGAGCGACGACCGCAAGAAAGTGAGCCGTCCGGCTATTCGCATCGCTACGGCAGGCGTGGCCATCGGCCTGGCGGTGATGATTGTCACCGTTGCCGTGGTGCTGGGCTTCAAGCACACCATCCGCGACAAGGTGTCAGGCTTCGGCAGCCACATACAGGTGATGAACGTCCGCTCCATCGGCTCACCCGTCGGTCAGCCCGTAGAGATGAACGACAGCCTCATGCAGCAGCTGAAAGCCATACCCGGCGTACGCCACGTCGAGCGCTACGCCATGACGCAGGGCATCCTCAAGACCGACGACGACTTCCTCGGAGTGATGTTCAAGGGCATCGGACCGGAATATGACACCAGCTTCCTCAGCGACTGCATCGTAGAGGGGCAGCTGCCTGCCTTCCACGACACCAACCCCCTGCAGGGCGAGGCCAACTCCGCAGCGCATCCCTACCAGCTGGTCATCTCGAAGACTATGGCGCAGAAGCTGAAGCTGAAGGTTGGCGACATCATCTACGCCTATTTCATCGGCGAGCACGTCACGCGCCTCGCCTTTAGTGTCAGCGCCGTCTATCAGACCAACATGAAGCGCTTCGACGACCTCTTCTGCATCGCCGACCTCTTCGTCACCGCGCGCCGCAACGGATGGAAGGGCAGGCTGTGCTCGGGTGCCGAAGTCATCGTCGACCATTTCGACCAGCTGGAGCAGACCGACCGCAACATCACCGACGTTTTCCTCCACAAAGGGCGGCTCGACAGCCAGGGCAACACCCTCACCTCGGTCACCATCCACCAGCTCTACCCCAACGTCTTCCAGTGGCTCGACCTGCTCGACATTAACGTGTGGATCATTTTGGCCCTGATGGTCGCTTTGGCAGGATTCACCATGATCAGCGGCCTGCTTATCATCATCTTAGAGCGCACACAGATGATTGGGGTGCTCAAAGCCCTCGGCGCTCGCAACGCCACCATCCGCCGCATCTTCCTCTGGTTTGCCGTCTTCATCATCGGCCGCGGCCTGCTGTGGGGCAACATCATCGGCATCGGCATCGTCCTCTTGCAGAAAGCCACCGGCATCGTCAGCCTCGACCCACAGACCTACTACGTCAGCGAGGCGCCCATGGAGCTCAACATGCCGCTCATCCTCCTGCTCAACGTCGCCACACTGCTCATCAGCGTCCTCGTCCTCGTAGGCCCCAGCTATCTCGTCTCACGCATACACCCCGCACGCTCCATGCGCTATGAGTAGGGAGAGCTTTCGTGCTGTTGGAATAAGACATAGTTACGTCGCTAACTCGGTTTGTTTGTTCCCGAGTTCCGTCGTCCCTTCGGGACTTTTGTGTGGGGGGGGCCATGATACAGGGGCGTTGTCCCTGCCTGGACGATTGGTGCTCACCATCGTCTTCCGTCGTCCCTTCGGGACTTATGGGGGCGTCGCCTATTCACAGGGGCGATGCCCCCGCCTGTAATCCACCGTTCCTTCGGGACTTATGGGGTGGGTCTACCTATGCGCAAATGAATCCCCCTCTAACTCCCCCTTTGCAAGGGGGAGAATAGGGCTACCTCAAGCCTTTGACCATCGAGCATATTCAACTATTAACTCACATAAATAGCTATGTAACTATGCCCTATCCCAACCGCAACAGTATAAAAAGTTACCCGAAGGTAACTTACCATCGGGTAACTTTTATTGTTCTTTAACGTATTCTCCACTATTGTTGACTTGGCGGTGTTGTAATGCTACAGCTTGTAGGTCAGTCCTGCGCGCAGCTCGAAGGTCTTGGCATCGACGTCGGGGAAGTCACGATAGTGGGCATGGCGCCAGAAGTAGCTGCCCCGCAGGTCGAAGGCCACGTGCTTGCTGAGGTAGAGTCCGAAGTTGGCATTGAAGGCCATCATGCGTGTGTTGCCCGGGTCGCCCTGTGCGTTGATGTAGTCGAGCTCGAAGCCCTCCTTGCCTATCCACTCCGAGCGGTCGTAGCCCTTCCAGGTGAAGATGTGGAAATAGTTGGCATCGAGGTTCATGTATCCCACCTTCTTCATGTCCATGTGCGTCTGTATCTTGGCCGAGAATCCGCTGCCCATGTTGTAGTCGCGCTCCTGTATGTAGAGGTAGTCGCTGAGTGACCCTCCGAGGAGTATTCCGCTGAGCAGGATGCGCTGCTCGAGGTTCATGCGCTGCTCGATGGCAGGGAAGCGGTAGATGATGCCCGGCCCTACCGATGCTGCCTCGCTGATGCGGTAGGGTATGAGGTCGGTGCCGTCCTTGACAGCCTCTGAGTTGTAGAAGTTGAAGTGCTGGAAGATGCCGAAGTCAGCCTCCAGCTTCTTTGTGTCGGCGATGGGTGTTCCCCAGAGGCGTCCCAGGAGGTTGAGCCGGTTGACGGCGGGCTGGTTGCTGGAGAATCCGAAGGTGGCGCTGGCCCGGAAGTAGTCGAAGGGCTTGTTCTCGTCGTTGTTGTAGGCGTCGCCATACTCCATGGCCAATTCGAGGTAGGGGTTGTGCTCGCCCCGGAAGAGTGCGCGGTCGTCGGCCAGGTAGCGTGATCCGAGTGAGATGCTGTAGTGCACGGGTATGCGGCTGTAGTCGTGGTAGAGGTAGTGGTGGCTCTTCTGCCGCCACGCCTCGCCGGTGAGCAGTCGCTTGAGTCCCTTCATGGGTGAGACGAGGGTGCCTGCCAGCTCGCGCAGGAATCGGCTGAAACCCACCTCGCGGTCGTCGTAGAAGAGGTCGCTGATGCGGTAGGTGACCTCTCCTATGCAGGTGCCGCCAATGGAGGTGGCGACGAGGTCGTTGATGGCAGGCGGCGTGATTTCTCCGAAGAACTCCCACATCATTGAGCCTCCCAAGGCGCAGGGATAGGACTGCCAGAAGTTGAGACCGTTAGAGCGTGCAGAATTGAAGTAGAGGTTGCCGTGGTAGGGATGTGCGAACAGGTTGCAGTTGAAGTTGTCGTTGTCCCACACGAAAGCGTGCCTGAAGTTATGGCCGATGCTGTGCCAGGTGATTCTTGGAAACTCCTCGTCGAGAGCCCAGTCGTCAAAGCGGTTCACGAAGACGTTCAGGGCCGTTATCATGCTGGCAGTCCGCAGCAGGTTGGGTTTCTGTGCGAGTGCGAGTCGGCTGTCGTCGCCACCCCTCATGTCCTCTTCGGAGTGCAGGCGCAGCGTGCGCTCCTTCTCGCCGTTGAAGCCGCCATAGTGGTAGGTGAGTCCCACCTCGCCTATCATGCGGCTGCGGAAGTGGTCGTGGTGGTGGTAGTAGCGTGTGTCGCCAAAGCCCACAGTGCCGAAGATGCCCCATGAGTCGTTGAGGTGGTAGTCGATGTTGAGCCGGGCCTCGAGTGAGTAGAGTCGCGAGGGTGCTTCTGTGGAATGCTCCTTGAAGGTCTCTATGTGGAAGAATCCCACGTCGCCGCTGAGTGACAGTCTGGGCGTGAGCTCGAAATACTGTCCGATGCGGTAGAAGAGTGTGCCGGAGAACTTCTTGTCGAGCCCCATGTAGTGCGTGCCGGCACCTACGATGCTGTATGTGGAACGGTTGCGGAAGCGCATTGCCATGTTTGCCTTCGAGCTGGTGCCGGCGAAAGCCATCAGGTCGATGCGTGTGTCGGGGTTGACGTTGACGAGCCCGTAGCGTTTCGAGCGTGTGTCGTGCGAGTAGTTCATGAGTCCTATCTGCACACCCTTGCGGTAGTCGTGTGCGACGTAGTTGAAGAGTCCTATCTGCACGCCGCTGAGTGTGTCGGTGGCATTGCGGAAGGCCATCTGGACGCCCTTCAGCATGCCGACGTTCTGGTTGGTGAATCCCGACAGCTGCAGTCCGTTGGCCTCGCCGATGACGATGTTGTTGAGTGCCGAGAGCTGCACGCCCCTCATGCCGTCGTAGGCCACGTTGCTGAAGGCTGACAGCTGGAGGCCCCTGACGTTCTCTGCGATGTTCGACACCGGCGAGAGCTGCACGCCGCTCACCGAGTCGTTGATGGTGACAAGTCCCAAGCCGACGTTAGCGGTGTTCTGCTGCGCCAATGTGCTCAAAGCTGCCAGGGCGCAGGCTGCGGTCATCAGTAGATATTTTCTTATCATTGGGAGTTAACTTGAATGATTCATGGAAATTTTTTATAAGTCTGCGACGCTACGCAAATGTGCGCCAATGTCACGCGAATACTCGTAAATAATTAAAAATTCACGAAACATTCGCAAATAATTTAAAATTCACGAAACATTCGCAAATAATTTAAAATTCACGAAACATTCGCGTGTCATTCGCGCATATTCACGTTGCGCCGCAGGCAAAGAAGAAAGAGGTGGTTTCAACATCATATTCGTGAATAATGTAGGTTGAAGGAGCTAAAGACAATTGCTTCGCCGTAGATTGACGCATCATTCTTCCAATCTGAAATGCATGCTGTTGCCCCTTGCATCGTAGAAATCGCCGATGAAGATGCCCTTTTTCAGCTGCCCCTTGAAATGGCCTGTCTGCTGTCCGTTCTCGTTGGTCTCAAACAATTCCAGCTTGCTGTTGTCGTAGATGCCCTTCAAGTCCAGCAGCTTGCCCGGGCCTTGGCTCTCGTAGTAGTAAGAGCCGGTAGCCACATTGCCCTTGATGGTCAGCTTCATGTAGATAGGATACTTGTCTACGGCGCCATACAGCGTGTACTTCCTCTGCTCTACATACTCCTCCGTCTCGTCAATGGCCCTGTCGTCCGCTTTCTCTGTCTGGCCCAGCAGCAAGACGGCGGCCACCACTCCTGCCACGAGAACGACGCCCAGCAACACCAAGAGCACGGTTCTGACCGCCGTTTGCTGCTTTGGTCTTTCACTCTTCCTGTCATGCGGAAGGGTGGCAGTGTGTGAGAGCGTAGGGTTTTGAAGCGCGTCGTCAGTCTGTGAAGCATCAGGCTGAGTGTTGCTCAGCTTGGCTCCGCACTTGGTGCAATAGAGAGCATCATCGTCGAGTGGTGCTCCGCAAAATTCACAATATTTCATGGTATTCTGATATTTAGGTCGGGCAACATAAGTATTCCGGCTTCCGGCGACACGTCTCATGCCACCGCAATCTCGCTGCAAAGTTAACAAAAAAAAACTAATCATCACGCACGATGGATCAAAAATCCTTACCCTTAAGGGGCAACGGCAATAAAAAGTGCCGAAAATGATAGCAATTCGTACATTCGTACATTCGTAAGTTTCATCGGCGAGCAGCATATAAGTACGCAACTGTGGCGCCGCCTCCCGGTGACGCCACAGCACAAGCAAATATGAAACAAGTATGAAAAGTAACCTACTGAAAGCGGAAACAAGAGATTAGAACGGTCCATGCCCCATGCAGCTGGTGGTGGTGGCTGCAGTGATGGCGGCGGTAATGGCTGCGGCAACTATCTGCCACAGCCTTACCCAGAAGTTAGCTGAGAACTTGATTTTCATGGCAGCGAAGCGGTTTACTCGGTTGCAACATACTCGCCCTTGCGCGAAGAGAGGATGATTTCACCCGACTTGACACGCATGGCCAGCGATCACAACAGGCCAGAGCGACAGCGACGTGAAAGCCGTCATCGTCAACTTCGGCGGCGACAACACAACCACCGGCATAACCACCATCCAGCCTGCCAACGCCTACGACACGTGGTTCGACCTCAGCGGTCGGAAGCTAAGCAGAAGGCCAACAAGCAGCGGCATCTACATACTGAACGGAAGGAAGAAAGTGCTGAAATAACAGTCATACCTCTCTCGCAAATTTTGGAGGCAGTATCATACCAAAAAAGAACCCCGAAAGTTAGACAATAGCTTTCGGGGTTTATTTCATGCTCAGGGCTGCACGCATGTAGTTAGGAAATCTTTGGCAGTCTTGGCAGTAGCAATTATTACTATTTTTTTGGCAATGATATAGCAGTTGACCCTTTGCAGAAAGGATTTATGCGCAGCCATCCCCTCCCTTCAAGGGGAGGGGCAGGGGTGGGGTCTGTAATGTCAGTAATGCTCTTTGCTGCCACTCCTT
>JAEEPZ010000241.1 GCA_016285055.1 Prevotella sp. | reverse complement strand
GTTAAGGAGTTATGACATCAGTCTAGTATCTCCTCATCCTCCATGGAATTATCAGTGTAATGGGTATTGTCTTAACTCCATAACTCCTTTAACTCCTTAACTCCTACAACTTGAGAAAGTTGAATTATTTTAATTGTTGTGTTGTGTAATCATATTCCGAACCATACGTGCTGTGGGGAATCGTGAAGACGGCTATCATCAGCAGTACGGCCAGGGCGGCCAGCCACTTGTTGTACTTCCACTTCAGCGTAGCCAGCGCAGCCACGAAGAACAGGAAACTCAGCAGCGTCTTGTTGTCCGTCAGGTCCGTGCCATAAGGGAATCCTGTCCACCACGGGCCGAACGCTGCATGCTGCACCAGCGGACCGAAGATGAATCCGCCCACAAACAATGTCCCGACGGTTATCTTCAGCCACTTGGCGTACTCTCTGCCCGACAGCACCAGCAGCAGCATATACACGGCAAAGAACATGGCACCGAACATCAGCAGGATATGGGGCACCAGGATGCTGGCGGGCACGTCGTTGCGGAAACGTATCACCACCGGCTCATCCTCAGGATAGTCCTTTCCGTCAACGGTCAGGTAATACTGCAGCTTGCCGCCCACGGGCTGTACGGGCAGGGCGGCCTGCCACTCGCCGTCTGTATAGCCAAAGTCCACGGTGGTATAGTCGTCGGGCGTAGGATAGCGGCGGTAGTGCAGTTGCGCGTCAATGGGAGAAGCCGCAGGCACGCCTCTGAGCGTCACCATCTCGTCCTTCTGCACGCCACTTCTGGGCAGCTTCATTTTGTAGCCTTCCCCCTGCAGCTCCACGGTCACACTCTTGGGATGCGTGGGCCCCGTCATGCGCTGGTAAATGCTCAGCACCAGGGTAATAACAACGGCTAATAGCCAGTAAATCCAATTCTTTTTCATTCTTCACTCTTCTCTATAGATTCCCCTGTCTGCTTTATCTATTTAGACATCCCTCCCTTTGGGAGGGCTTGGGTAGGCTGTGTTAACTCTACCTGAAACGTCATCGTCTCTTCGCCGCGCAGGACTCTCACGGGAATCGTGGTACCAGCCGTCAGTTCCGACAGCCGCTGCATGTATTCCTCCATGTTGTTCACGGGCTTACCGTCTATCTCCTGAATGATGTCGCCGCTACGGATGCCAGCCTTGTATGCTGGTTTTCCTGCCACCACAATGTCGGCACGCAGTCCGGGCTTGGTGCTCGCTCCCATCACGTCGGGCATCAGGCCCAGCGTCACCTTAAACTTCGCATGCTTCATCGTCTGTGTGCTGGGCACGCTGATATAGTCAGGCGTCGTCGGCATGCTTGTCAGTCTTGCGACCAACTCTTGCGTGTACGCCAGCGTCTGCTGCATACCGTCGTAGTTCAGCGTCGCAGGCACGTCGGCAGGCGTATGATACTCCATGTGACCGCCCGTGGTCAGAAACAGCACGGGAATGTCCTGTGCCACAAACGATGCCTGGTCGCTCGGACCGTAGCCGTCGGGAACACAGCTCACGTGCAGCCCCTGCTCGTTGGCTATGCCCTCCGCCATCGTCTTGAACTCCGTGCTGGTACCCGTGCCCGACACGCTCAGCGCGTTGTCGCGCATACGCCCCACCATGTCCAGGTTCACCATCGCCACTATACCTTTCTTATTATTAGGCAGGTTCCTGCGCTGCTTGTCCTCCTGCGCCATCCATTCCAGAAACTGCTTCGAGCCCACCAGTCCCTGCTCCTCGGCACCGAAGAACGCGAAGATGATGCTGCGCTTCGACCCTGTCTTCTTGAAGTGCTTAGCCAGCTCGAGCACCACCGCATCGCCGCTGGCATTGTCGTCGGCACCCGGGTGCACGCCCAACGTGTCGGGACGGCGCGAACCGGAACCCTGACCGCCCATGCCCAGGTGGTCGTAGTGCGAACCCACCACGATATACTCGTGCTTCAGGCGCTTGTCCTTTCCCGGCAGCACGGCCATGATGTTATGCGTATGATATTCGTTGGTCGTCTCGGTGACCACGTCTTTCTTGTTGAACTTAAAGTCCTGGAAGAATGCCTTCTCCTTCTTCGCCTTGACAATAGGCTTCAGCTTCAGGCTGCGCAACTGGCTAACGATGAATGCCGACGCCAGTGTGTCGCCCTTACTACCCGGGAACCTGCCGCCCAGCTCCTGCGAAGCCAGGTATTCCACCGCCTGCTTCATCTCCTCCTGCCGCTGGCCGAAAGCCTGCATGCCGAGGGCGAATACCAGCACCAATACGATATATCTATTTCTCATCTCTCTAACGTAATGATTTTGCGGGTGCAAAGGTACAAATATCCCCTCACCCCCGCAATCCCCATTAATAATGATTCTATAAAGACTCGAAAAACCGAAAATGTAACTTGTAACTTGTAACTTTCTCCCCCCCCTATGTGGCGGCAGGGCACAAAAAAAAAGAGGACGATGCTCGCGCATGGTCCTCTTTTCTAACAAAGGTTATGATACAGATTAGCATCGTTTTTACATTTCGACTTTCGTCGAGTTCAGAACGTTACAGGGCCGTAGCCCATGCACGAGGTCGTCCCCATGGCAGCGAGGGCAGCCGTAATGGCAGCGACAATTGCCTGCCACAGGATTTCCTTCCAAGTCGGTTTTACTTTGCTCATAGTAGTCTAGTTTAAGTTAGTAATTCAAGTTTCACAACAACGCAATCGATTTTTTTTGAACATCGAAAAACACAAAAAGAACGAATATTTTTGCTGCACACAGATAATCCGATTTTATGAACATCGAAAAAACACTAAAAGCACGAATATTTTATGCAGCACAC
>JAEEPZ010000014.1 GCA_016285055.1 Prevotella sp. | reverse complement strand
GCGCTGACAGGATATTACTGATATTACAGACCCCACCCCTAACCCCTCCCCTTGAAGGGAGGGGATGGCTGCGCATGAATAGGTCAACTGCTATATCATTGCCTAAAAAAAAGCAGGCTCCGCACAAAAATTCCCAGCCTTGGATTTTTTCGACCTATGCGGTTGAAAAAAGTCCGAAGGCTTCGGACACTCCGTCCGAAGGCTTCGGACTCGTTGTCCGAAGGCTTCGGACTCTTCGTCCGAAGGCTTCGGACGAAAAAATGTCGTCTTCTGTCGTCCCTTTGGAATGGTGAGGTGCCTTTAAGCAGGGGCATGGTCCCGGCATCATTCGCCCCACCACCCAAAGTCCCGAAGGGGACGACAGGACACGGCAAAAGGCTGGCCTACATCGCAATGAGGATGTGCCAGTTCAAAGATAAAGGTCATCCGCACAGCACGAAATTTTCCGCCAAAGATACATTTGGTGAATTCCGATCGATTCTCGTTGTCCTATCTTTTTACTTTTGTAAATAAAAATGACAAAACATTCCACCACATTCCTCGCTATATGCAGGCAATGGACTGCTAAAAGTGTACAGAGCTATTGCCTTTAACTCCTTTAACTCCAAAACTGGCGAAAGTTGAATAAACTGACCTGCCTCGCGGCGTCACTATGTCATAATTCCATCCGTAAAGAATGAAAAAACATGTCAGATATTTGCAGTAGTCAGAAAAAGTATGTATCTTTGCACTAAAATTGTTATAACATCTTTATTATAGACCTTATGAACGATGAGATAACACAGCGGCCTGCGGGTCAACAGCTCAACAGGGGCGAAATGCAACGTGCTGTCCGTCAGGAGCCTGTCTTTCAACAGCAGGCACGGGTAAATGCCGCCGAGGGGCGTGCCTGCCCCAAGTGTGGCACGGTGAACGAGCCTGAAGCACGCTATTGTGCATCGTGTGGCGCGTTGCTGGGCATGGACTCGTGCCCCAATTGCGGTGCGCCCCTTGACCCCGATGCCGATTTCTGTGAAGCATGCCATCACTACGTGCGTCGTGATGTGTGCTCCTTCTGTGGCGCACACTTCCACGAGAGCGACCCTTACTGTCCCGAATGTGGCTCACCCCGTGGCGGCATTGTCTGTCCCAACTGTCACACCCTGAACGACTTCTCTTTCTGCAAGCAATGTGGCCAGCCGCTGACCGACGATGCCCGCATGCTGATGAAGCAGCTGAAGCAGCGCCCCGACTATCTGGAGATGGTGCAGGTGGCCCGCGATTACAACGATCTGCTGATGGAGATGCCCCTCAGCAGCGAGAGCGACATCAAGCATGATGAAGCCTGCATCCAGCTGCGTCAGCGCGTGCTTCGCCTGTTGGCACAGGACGAGGGTGTGCCCGAGCCTGCTATTCCCCAGCCCCGCAACCGCCGGATGACCAAGGAAGAGCTGGAAGAGAAAACACGTAAAAAACTTGACCTGCTGTCGCGCCTGCTCGACCAGATGGCCACGCCGCCCATGCCGTCGCCTGCCAAGGTGCGCAACTTTGCCATGGCGCAGAAGCCCGTCGGCGTGCGACTGGGATGGCAGTGCAACTACAAGCACGCCCTCCACTCCAGTCCTTGCGGCTGTGCCAAGCCCCAGCTGGGTGGCAAGTGGGTCATCCTGGGACACAACTCGAACCAGGTAATTAAGGATGACAAATGAGATTTGAACGTATATGGAGAACGACATAGACATAACCATGCGTCCCGTCGATGGAGCCGGTATGATGGCTGCTGCCGACGTTAAGATGCCTCCTGCCGGCAACAGCGCCCCGCAGAATGCTGACCGCACCATGCGCATCAATGATGCACATAAAACGTCGAGTGCGGTGCCGCCGATGGATATCACACTACGCCCCGCCGCAGGACAGATGCCGCAAGGAGAACAGGCGATGAAGAACGCCAGAACATTTGTGCTCAAGGGTGACACCTACGAGCAGGTGAACACCCTTAGTGAAAGCTCAGGCGAAGCACAGGTGTTCCTCGTGCGCAAAAGAGGTGAAGAAGAAGAGTATGTGCTGAAAGTGTACTACCCCAACTTCGACATCAACAAGAAGCTGCTGCAGGTGGTGCGCTCCTTCGAGTTCGAGATGATTGTCAAGCTCTTTGACTACGGCAAGACCTACATTGACGGCAAGCACCGCAATTACGAGCTGATGGAGTATCTGCCCGGCGGCACGTTGCGCGACTTCCATCTTGAAGGCGACTTCAACCGCTTCCGCCGCATTGCGCTGCAGGCTGCTGCTGCCTTGGCCTACTGCCACCACCGTGGCGTGCTGCACAAGGATATCAAGCCGGCAAACTTCTTCTTCCGCGACCTTCAGAAGACACAGCTCGTGCTGGGCGACTTCGGCATCTCTGCTCTGCACGAGGCCGATGCTCCCTCCTTCCACACCACGCAGGCCCGCACACCGATGTACGCCGCTCCCGAGATGTACACCGATGTCATTGACGGCGTGGTGGAAATCACTGAGGCCGCCGACTATTACTCCTTGGGCATGACGCTCTTTGCCCTCTGGCTGGGCGAGAACCCCATGAGCAGCAACGAGCGCGTCATGATGAAGCAGAAGAGCGAGGGCCGCCTGCCGCGACTCAACGAACTGCCCGAGCGCGTCAAGCAACTGGTGCAGGGCCTCACCGCCGTCAATCAGCAAAGCCGCTGGGGCTACGAGCAGGTGGAGCGCTGGTTTCAGGGCGAGAACGTGCCCGTGGACCTCTCGTCGCCATTCCTGCGCTACAAGAGCTTCGTCGTCGACCCCGACCGCAACATCATTGCCGACAATGTGCACGAGCTGGTGCCACTGCTCGCCGACAACGAAAACCTGGCCATCAACTACCTCTACAACGGCAGGCTGATGACTTGGCTCGAGAACAGCGGCAACACGAAGCTTTCAGAACTGCTCAAGGACATTGTCAACAACCGATATCCCGTGGACAAGAAGGCCGGCCTGGCTTGCGCCCTCTACACCATGGACCCCACCTACCCCTATATCGACATCAAGGGAGAGGCCTGCGACGACGTGCACAGTGTGTCACTGTCGCTGCTGAGCCATCAGGATAAATATGCCCTGTTGCTGCAGCGTCCCAGCGATGCCCTCTTCCTCTGGCTGGAAAGCCATAGCAAATGCGACGTTGACCGCCTGCGCTCTTATTTCGTGGCTGACTCCGACCCCCATGTCGCCGTGTTGCGCTTGGTTTACGAAATAGATCCCGACATGCCTTTCCTGGCACGCCATCCGTCGTCTACGATTCAGGAAATCACACATTCATTCGGATTCGGCAATCCTACCGACGACGACTGGATGGCCCTGACCGACGGCCGCTTGCTGTCGTGGATGTACTGCCATGAGGACTTGATGGCCTGCGAGTCGTTGCGCATCCTCACGCAGGGACAGCCCTACTCGCGGCAGCTGGCTTACAAAGTGCTCTACAACCTTGACCGCGAGGCAGCCTTCGACCTGCGTGACGCACATACGCCAGAAGGCATTGGCGAGCAGCTCTCGCACCAGTTGATGCAGACAGAGCACCTCTCGGCTGAAGAGTTTGAAGGTCTCATGAAAGACTACACCGACCCGGAAGGACGCTTCTACTACTATGCCCAGCTGCACGGATGGTTCGACCTGATGACCGAGGCTACGCGCTGCTTCGACCTCACCCTGCCGGAGAACAAAGACCGCCTCAGCGCTTACGACCTGCGCACTGCCCTCTACCGCTTCTGCCGCATCCTGGGCGCCAATCCTTCCTATCTGCTCAGCAACGGCACGATCCTCAGCGACGGGCGCAGCATGGACCTCAGCTACACTTCGCTCATCAGGCAGGAACTGCGCCAGGGCACGCTCGCGCAATGGATGGCCGTCTACTACCACGAAGACCCGACGCGCGACTTCTCGGAGGAGTATAGCTATGAGCGTGAACTGCAAGAGTGGATCATGGCTCTGGGCAGGCTCGACAGCCAGCAGGCGTATTACCGCCGCTTCACAAAAGCCTGCGAAGACACCAAGGCCAGAATATCACAAGTCAGACAGGAGTGGCATCGCGCGCGCGCAAAAGAAAAAATGTGGAAATACATATTCTATGGTCTCAGCGCCGTCTGGGTGCTGCTGGTGCTCATCATCGGCATCAGCGGGCGCGAATACCTGATGGCCCATAAACTGCTGGCCATAGGCTTGCCCGTGGGTGGCATGAGTGCCATCATCGTCAGTGTACGCGCCTACTTCAAGGGCATGGGACCCACACTGGCCTGTATGTGCGGTGCGCTGGGAGCCTTGACGGCGTTCATACCCATCTATGTCATGGAGGCCGTGCAGTCAGGAAAGCCGCAGTTGCTCAACCTTGTCGTGGTCGCACTGACAGCCGTCTATGTGGCAGTGTGTCATTTCACCGCTTTCCGTGATGACAAGACCGCCGATGCTGATACCTTGAAAAATTTGCTGAGCGACGACGATGTGAAGACGTCGCTGCTGGAGCCCCTCTACTATACCTTCAAAACGAAGTCGAACCGATACAAGAGCGCTAAGTTCGGCGTGCTCAACGAGATGAACGACTATGTGCGCTCGCTCTCAGGCGAGTCTGTCATTCACTATGTGCTGTGGTCGGCCTTGATGCTCATCCTCGTGCTCGAGTTCTGCATCTTCAGCTCTCACCTGTTCGATGCCAAACTGCCCATGAATTGAGGTTTCAGGGAAGAGGAGAGAAGACTCATCATTGAGAATCTATCATAATACAGAGAAAACAATATGACATGTGAATTTTGTCATAAGGAAAACAGAAACGTAGCCAAGTTCTGCAAGTGGTGTGGACAGCCCATCGTCTTTCACACCCTTGACAAGATGGTTGGCCTGGCCGACGTGAAAGCACAGCTGAAGACCATTGTCGACACTTACACCTATCTGCGCTCGCGTAAGGACATCGCCGTGGTGCGCCTGTCGGTGAATGCCATCATCATCGGTGAGACGGGTACGGGTAAGACGGCGCTGGCGGCCATCATTCGCGACTACTTCTATCAGCACAAAATCATTGAGAAGCCCAAGCTCACGATGGTTGACGCCGTGGACTACCAGCGATTTGTGGACAAGTGGGACGACAATATCAAGAAGGCCAAGGGCGGCATCCTGTTCTTCGACAATGTGCAAAAGCTGTTGCCTGACAAGTATTCCAATCAGGTGAATCCGTTAGACAAGCTGTTTGTGGAGATGGACAAGTGGGACGACAATCCCATCGTCATCATCGCCGGTCTGCCGAAGGGACTCGATGACTTCCTGGAAAGCAACCCCGCTGTGAAAAACCGCTTCAAATACTTGTTCCGGCTGCCCGCGCCCAATTACCACGAGCTGTGCGATATCACCAAGCAGGAGCTGAAGAAGAAATACGGCATCAGCGAGTTCTCAGCAGAGGCCGACGAGCAGCTGCGGCGCTTCTTCAAGTATCAAATCAAGACGAAGGACGAGACCTTTGGCAATGCGCATGTGGCAATGAAGACCGCCGAGGACATCTTCACCAGCTTCATCAGCCGCGGGACCCATACCAACAGCATCGAGAAGGCCGATATACGCGGCTATGTGCCAGAGGAACGCTCGCTCGACGACATCCTCAGCGACCTCGACAAGTTCATCGGCATGAACGAGGTGAAGCAGGCTGTCAAGGAAATAGCCTTTGCCGTGCAGAACAGTGTGCAGCGTGCCGAGCGCGGACTGGGCGAGCAGGAGAAGATGTCGATGCACATCGTGCTTACCGGCAATCCTGGCACTGGCAAGACCACCATTGCGCGCAAGCTGGGCGAGATACTGGCTGCCATCGGCTACCTCGACTCCGGGCACGTGGTCGAGGTGGATCGTTCGCAGATGGTCAGCCCCTATCAGGGCGAAACGCCGAAGGTGGTGAACCGCCTTTGCGACAAGGCCATGGGCGGCATACTCTTCGTCGACGAGGCCTACACCCTGGCACCCTTGAGCCAAAGCGGCGAGCGCGACAACCAAGGTGCTCAGGCACTGGAAACGCTGATGAAACGCATGGAGGACGACCGAGGAAAGTTTGTGGTCATAGCCGCTGGATACCGTACGGAGATGGACAACCTCTTCCGCATCAATCCCGGCGTGAGAAGCCGCTTCAACTACTTCCTCAACATCGAAGATTACTCGCCCGACGAGCTGTTCCAGATCATGGGCGTCTTTGCCAAGTCGAAGAAATATGTGTTTGCGCCAGAGGCAGAAGCCTTGACCAGAAAGATGATCAAGGAGATGCATCAGCAGCGCGACAAAGACTTTGCCAACGGCCGCACCATGCGCTCGCTGTTCGACCAGATATGCAAGAACCAGGCAGGACGCCTGCAGACCGGCGACATGCAGATGATGAGCGACGAGCAGCTGATGACCATCGTCGAGGCCGACATCCCCTACGAGGCACCGAAGGAGGTGGACTACACCGAATGTCTGAAGAAGTTTGAGGGCATGGTGGGCCTGCAGAGCGTGAAGAAGGAGGTGACCAACCTCGCTGCCTTCCTCAACCTGCAGATCAAGCGAGGCGAGACCAACACCTTCCAGGGCAAACACTATGTCTTCACCGGCAATCCGGGAACGGGCAAGACCACCGTGGCACGCATCATGGCCGACGTGTTCAAGACACTCGGCATCCTCACGCGTGGACAGCTGGTGGAAGCCGACCGCTCAAAGCTCGTGGCAGGCTTCTCGGGACAGACAGCCATCAAGACCAACCAACTCATCGATTCGGCCATGGGCGGCGTGCTCTTCATCGATGAGGCATACACCCTGAAGTCGAGCGACAACGACTCCTTCGGCAGTGAGGCCATCGACACACTGCTGAAACGACTGGAGGACGACCGAGGAAAGTTCATCTGCATCGTGGCAGGATACACCGACCAGATGCACGACTTCATCGACACCAACCCCGGACTGAAGAGCCGTTTCACACAGACCATCCACTTCGACGACTACACACCCGACGAGCTGACGCAGATATTCCTCAATCTGGCCAAGGCCAAGAGCTTCTCCATTGACAAGGAGACGGAGGGAGCCATACACCGCGAGTTCGAGCAGCTCTACCTGCGTCGCGACAAGAACTTCGGCAATGCCCGCGAGGCGCGCCGCATCTTCAATGAGGCAGTGGAGCGCCAGAGCCAGCGCCTCGTCTCGCTGATGAACGCTCCGGGATTTACCGAGCAGGAGATGTACCGCCTCACCACCGACGACTTGCCGGCAGCACAAAGCACGGCAGCCCGCCCGTTGGACGAGGTGCTCAACGAGCTCGACGAGTTTATCGGTATGCGCTCAGTGAAGAACAGCATCCGCCGACTGGCCGTGCAGAGCATGTTTATGAAACAGCGCGCCGCCATGGGTGCTGGCAGGGTGCAGCAGCTGGCTATGAATTTCGTCCTCACCGGCAATCCGGGCACAGGAAAGACCAGCATTGCGCGAAAGATGGGCGAGATACTGCAGTCGATGGACATCCTGCCCACCAGCCGCGTCATAGAAGCCAGCCGCGCCACACTCGTAGGCAAATACATGGGCGAGACACCGAAGATAGTCAACTCCATGTGCGACAAGGCCATGGGCGGCATCCTCTTCATCGATGAGGCCTACACACTCAGCGACCAGAACGACCAGTATGGCAAAGAAGCCATCGACACGCTGATGAAGCGCATGGAGGACGACCGTGGCAAATTTGTGGTCATAGCTGCGGGCTATAAGGACAAGATGGAAGAGTTTATGACCATGAACGCCGGACTGGCCAGCAGGTTTACCCACAAGCTGCACATCGACGACTACAACGAAGACGAACTGCTGGCCATCTATAAAAAGATGGCGCAGAAGGACTCTTACATCCTCTCGCCCGCAGCCGAGTTCAAGGCGCTCGATGTCATCTGCAAAATGATTATGCTGAAGGACGATACCTTCGGCAATGCCCGCGAGATGCGCAATTTGCTCGACGAGACGGTGCAGCAGCTGTCGGTACGCGTGTCAAAATTGCCGCCTGATCAGGTGACCAAGGAAACCTACCAGATCATTGAGCCGGAAGACATCCCCGACAAAGTGAAATCGTGATAGCGTGATAACGAAATAACGAAAAACAACGAAAAAGTATGATCATCTGCCCTAATTGTAAAGAAGAGATAGAAGACGACTCGCACTACTGTGACCAATGCGGTCAGCCACTGCTCTATTGTGAGAAGTGTGGACGAGTGGGCATGGGGCGCCGTTGCACCAGCTGCGGAGGAATGATGCTGACAGCCGAGGAACTGCAGAAAAAACTGGGCAGCCAGGTGTTGAGCAATGGCCCATCGGCAGACTTCAGCTTGCAGGATAACGCTGCTACCAACCGTGGCGAATACACCAACCGCTACGCGGGACAGTCGAGGGGCGTGCAGGGAATACCACAGCTGTTGCTGCACAACGACTCGCTTAATATTCGCATGGTGGGCATCAATGGCGCTATTATCGGGCGGCGGCAAGGACCATACACACAGTTCTTCCAGCAGAATCTGTTCGTCTCAGGCGTACACGCTCAGCTGAAGTATAATAGCACAACAGGATGGTGTGTGGCCGACAAATACTCATCCAATGGCTCCAAGCTCAACGACCACCAGCTGGTGCCTGACGTGGAGATGTCGCTGAAAAACGGCGACATCCTCACCATAGCCAACGTTAATCTGCAGGTGAATATCAACTAAACGTTTTGAAGCCCATCGATGAGACTTTCTATTACGGCATCTTCCAGAACCGGATGCGTCAGGGGAAATAACGAAGACATGGTACTCGTAGACCAGTGGTGCGTGCGCAACGGGAAAGTGAGGACTGAAGTCGATCTGAACTCCGTAGACCGCTATCTCATAGCATTGGCCGACGGAATGGGAGGACACAACAGCGGTGATGTGGCCAGCAGCGACGTGCTCCACAACCTGCAGTTCTTCTTTTCCGACATGCCGGTAGGCCTTAGCATCGGTGATTTCAACAAGACTATTTGCGTATGGCTCTCAAGCATCAATCATATCATAGAAAGTAAGGGCGCCTACGATGAACGCTACGCCCGCATGGGCACGACGCTCGTAGCAATGGCCTACTATGAACGCGAGTTCTACTGGATGAACTGTGGCGACAGCCGCGTCTACAGATACCACGACGGCAAATTGACACAGCTCTCCACCGACCACTCGCTCAGCACACTGGTAGGCGCTACAAAACATTCCAACATCATTACCAACTGTATTGGTGGCGGCTGCAAGCATAGTTACATTGACATCGTTCAGTGTACGGCTGATGTGCAGCCGGGCGATGCCTTCCTGCTCTGCAGCGACGGACTCACCGATATGCTGGAAGATCGTGTTATTGCAGAGTTGCTGGCTGCAGGTAAAAACGCTGACGAGCTATGCATAGAAGCTGAACGGGCTGGAGGGCACGACAACGTCTCAGCCGTCATCGCCACAATGATGTAACCACAAACTGCTCACTCCTCACTTCTCACTTTTTACTTCTTACTTCTTACTTAAATAAATGCCTCTAAGACTTCCCGACCGACTGCCTGCCATCGACATACTGAAGAATGAGAATATCTTCGTGATGGACAGCACCAGAGCTCACGCTCAGGACATACGCCCGCTGCGCATCGTCATCCTCAATCTCATGCCGCTGAAAATAACGACAGAGACCGACCTCATCCGGCTGCTGTCGAATACGCCGCTGCAGATGGATATCAGTTTCATGAAACTGCGCAGCCACACGTCGAAGAACACGCCTATAGAACACATGATGATGTTCTACCGCGACTTCGCCGACATGCGCACCGAGAAGTTCGATGGCATGATTGTCACCGGGGCACCTGTGGAGCAGATGGACTATGAGGACGTGAACTATTGGGACGAGATAACCGATATCTTCAACTGGGCACGCACCCACGTCACCAGTACCCTGTTCATCTGCTGGGCGGCACAGGCAGGACTCTATCATTACTATGGCGTGCCCAAATATCCGTTAGAGAAGAAGATGTTTGGCATCTTCCCGCAGTATGCTTTAGAGAAACAGCTGCCCATCTTCCGAGGATTCGACGATGTGTTTATGATGCCGCACAGCAGGCACACCGAGATACATCGCGACGACATTCTCCAGCACCCTGAGCTGAGCCTCATCGCCGAGTCGCCCGACTGCGGTGTCAGCATCGTCATGGCACGCGGAGGCCGCGAGTTCTTCATCACCGGACATTTGGAATATGCACCCAACACCCTCGACAATGAATATCGGCGCGACCGGGGCATACGCAATGACGTGGACTTGCCCTGCAATTACTATAAGGACAACAACCCCGACCTGCCGCCGCTGGTGACATGGCGCGCGCACGCTAACCTCTTTTATAATAACTGGGTGAACTATTACGTCTATCAGGAGACACCTTACGACATCACGTCCATCCACTGATGAGTGATGAGTGTTGAGTGATGAGTGTTGAGTGATGAGAGTTGAGTGTTGAGTGTTGAGTGTTGAGTGTTGAGTGTTGAGTGTGACGCATATAAATTGTAAATTGTAAATCAAAGCGATGCGAATATTGGAACTGCTGGCTCCGGCCAAGAATCTGGAATGTGGCAAGGCTGCCATCGACCACGGTGCCGACGCTGTCTATATAGGGCCGCCACAGTTCGGGGCGCGTGCCGCTGCGGGCAACAGCATAGCAGACATTGCTGAGCTGTGCCGCTATGCACACATCTTTGATGCCAAGGTCTATGCCACAGTCAACACACTGCTCTATGACGAGGAGCTGCCGCAGGCCGGGCTGCTGATGCAGCAGTTATGCGATGTAGGCGTCGACGCCATCCTCATTCAGGACATGCGGCTGTTGGAAATCTCTCACCGCTCACCGCTCACCGTTCACCCCTCACTTCACGCTTCCACACAGGCCGACAACCGCACCGCCGACAAGGTGGCATGGCTGTGGCAGCAGGGCTTCCGCCGCGCTGTGCTGGCCCGGGAACTCAGCGTAGACGAGATACGTGCCATCCATGAAGCCGTTCCGCAGATGGAGTTAGAGGTCTTTGTGCATGGCGCTCTCTGTGTGAGCTACTCTGGCCGTTGCTATGCCTCGGAGTATTGCTTCGGCCGCTCTGCCAACCGTGGCGAGTGTGCACAGTTCTGCCGTATGCAGTTCGACCTGCTCGATGCCGACGGGCGTGAGCTGGAACACCAGCGGCATCTGCTTTCGCTGAAAGACCTCAACCTCAGCGCCCATCTGGCAGATCTCATTGAGGCCGGCGCCATGTCGTTCAAGATAGAAGGGCGCCTGAAGGACGTGTCCTACGTGAAGAATGTCACTGCTGCCTACAGTCAGCTGCTCAACCAGTACATCGCTGCTCATACCGGCCAGTATCAACGTGCGTCGAAGGGTCTGGTACGCTATGCCTTTGAACCTGACCTTAGCCGTACCTTCAATCGGGGCTACACCACCTACTTCGTGCATGGGCGCCAGCCGCAGCAGGCTTCCTTCGACACGCCCAAGGCCATTGGCCCCTTCGTGGGAACGGTGAAGGAACTGCGTGGCCGCTCGTTCAATGTGGCAGGCACCGCTGCTTTCGCCAATGGCGACGGACTCTGTTTCTTCGATGCTGACCGACAGCTCAAGGGATTTCGCGTCAACAAAGCTGAGGGCAACCGCCTCTATCCCTTGCAGATGCCCGCAGGGCTGAAGCCTGGCACCAAGCTCTATCGCAGCAACGACCAGGCCATGGAGAGCATCCTTGCGAAACCCAGCGCCGAGCGCAAGATTCCCGTAACCATGACGCTGGTGCCTTGCGAGGGGGATGCTGACTTCTTGCTCACGATAGACGATGGCAGCCGTCGGTCAACAATCCGCATTGTGGCTCCGCATCAATTGGCACATACACCGCAACGAGGGCAGATGGTGCGCGAGTTGCAGAAACTGGGCGGTACACCCTATGAGTGCACCGATGTCATATTGCCAGACGATTTCCCCTATTTCATTCCCGCCAGTCAGTTGGCTGGGGCAAGAAGAGAAGTGGTCAAAGCTCAGTCTCAGCCCCTCCCAGCGAAAGAGGAACGTGTTAACTCCCAGGAAAATAAAGAGGAGGATTCTCAACTCACGCGTGGTCAGGATTGGGGCGGGAGGCTGATGACCTGTCGCTACTGTTTGCGGCACGAGCTGGGTTTCTGTGTAAGGCATGGCGGAAGACGGCCAGCGTGGCGTGAACCGCTTTTCTTACGTTTAGGCGATGGCCGGCGGTTTCGTTTGGAGTTCAACTGCGTTAGTTGTCAAATGAATGTCTATGCTGACGAGGAGTAGATTATATATAATAATATGTGTGGTTTTGCTTTTGCAGAGCTGCTATCGTGCCGAGTCACCGACTCCCGATGCCTTCGTGCCAACGGAGGAACAGATGGACTCCATATCCTTCTATACCACCCATCACTATTCGCAGAATTATAATTTCATCGTTGTAGCCGACAGCCTGCGCTTAAGTAACGATGCTCTTTTGGATAGCTTCTTCGTTTACAAAGGCGATCGCCTCGTGGTGGCCGACATCATGATGCACCCTGCCGATACCATCGACTCGGTGTGGGTGCAGGTGGCACGCGATGAAGAGACTATCGGCTGGACGCAAGAGACCTACCTGCTCACTGCTGTAGCCCCCGACAATCTTATCTCGCGCTTCATCGATTTCTTCTCCGACACCCATCTGCTCATCATGCTGGGCGTCGTCGTCGTATGCATCGCCCTGCTGGTGGTGAGCCGGCTTTACAAGCATCATGCGCGCATCGTGCACTTCCGCGATGTCGACTCCTTCTATCCCACGCTCCTTGCTCTGCTCATTTCCTTGTCGGCTGTCGTCTACAGCAGTATCCAGCTGTTCGACCCTGAGTCGTGGCGACATTATTATTATCACCCGTCGCTCAATCCCTTCTCCCTGCCGGCACATCTAGGCATCTTTGTGGCGCTGGTGTGGGCCGATGCCATTGTGGCACTGACAGCCTTCACTGACGTGCAGCGCCGCCTCAATACTGGCGAGACCATACTCTATTTCTTCGGCCTCGCATCCATCTGTTCCGTCGATTACGTCATTTTCAGCGTGTCCACTCTTTACTATGTAGGCTATCCGCTCCTGTTGGCATACATCGTCTTTGCCCTCTGGCGCTACTTCCGCTACAACCGCACACGCTACATCTGCGGCAACTGCGGCCACCACCTCCGCAACAAGGGCATCTGCCCCAACTGTGGAGCGGAGAACGTTTAGCCTGTGTTATTCACAGAATGGCAACAGTCGAGAAAAGCAAAGGTCTGTTAAAAGTGTACATAGGCTTTGTACACACTGTACAGAGCCTTTGTACACTTCTCGCCGGCTTTCCGTGTGAACAACGCAGTGATGCCATAAGTTCAGGTACATAAGAAAAAGGCATGAATAATCCAATTTAGATGATACGTTTATAGCCAGAAGGTGATGGCGGGCTTCCATCCTATGTATTTCAGGTAACCGGAACGCATGGCTCGCCAGAAGACGGCAGACTTCTGTTTAAAGGGAATTTTGCGGCCAGTGGTGAAGACAGCACTTAACGTGTAGCGCAGGAACTTGTGGACAATGGGTGTTTGTCGAAACTTTAGCAACTCATCGGCCACGGTGAGGTAGCAGTTCATGTTGCGATCGGAATACTTCTTGCCCATAATCGACGTTGATCGGATGCGGTGCTTGACGTATGACTCTTTCAGGGCAAAGACAGAACTACTACTCAACGTTAGAATGGTGGTGAACAATTCGTCCTCATGCAGGATGCCGGGATAGAAGGTGAGATGGAGTTTTTTCAAGAAGTTGGTGTTGATGAGCAGTAACCATACCACGCTGTTGTGCAGTTTGGTGTCGAGCATCAGATTGAGCAGGAACTCGCCATCGTATTTTTTGTTTTCGTCAACTAAGTGCGTTCTCTGAATGTCGGAAATGTGTTTGTAGTCGTGGTCGGTGAACCGTTCAGCGTCGAAGAAGATGAAGTCGGCTTGATTCTTTTCCGCATATTCATAACAGGCCTGAAGTGCATTAGGACTGCTTAGTATGTCGTCGGAATCCATCATGTAGATGTATTCTCCCGTCACATGTCTGAGGGCTGTGTTCCTTGCGCAGGAAAGACCTTGGTTGTTCTGCGTGACGCTAATAATCCTGGCATCCTGCTGTTGATATTTGCGGATGATTTCCTCGCTGTCGTCTGTCGACCCGTCGTTGACGGCTATAATTTCGATGTCTGTCAGGGTTTGGCACAGAATGGACTGAAATGTCTCGTCTAAGTAAGGCGCGACATTATAGATTGGTAATATGACACTGACCTTTACCATATAAGGTGCAAATATATAAAAAAAATCCTAACTGGCAAAGACTTTACTCTTTTTTTGATTGTAATTTTTGCAAGTGTCATTTATTTGGTTTATCTTTGCAGGACATTTCAACAGTCTTTATATTAATGGCATAGATGTATGAGTTTTCTTTCCTATAAAGCGCGGCTGCGTGTAAAATCTTTCCTTCATCCCATTAGGTCGCTCAAAGCCTTGTACTTCATACACTGCATTGTGCCCACCGATAGGTGGCGTGAACTGGTAGACACTAATCCGAAGAAGGCCATCGAGATGAAGTGGAACCGCTTCTACAGGGAATGCTTTCCGTGGAAGAACCCTCGTACGCTGAACGAGAAGGTGACGTGGATGGAGGTGATGACCGACACGACGAAGTGGACGGAGTACACTGACAAGTATGAGGTGCGCAAGCACATCGAGGAACTTGGGCTGAAAGACATCCTTACAGAGTGCTATGGTGTGTGGGACAAAGTAGATGATATCGATTTTGATAAGTTGCCCGACAAATTTGTGCTGAAGTGCACCCACGACTGTGGCAGTACCGTCATTGTGCGCGATAAGAGCAAGATGAACAAGGAAGAAATCCTGGACTTCTTGGATAAGCGCGTCTCCGTCAGGTATGGCTATGCCTCCTGCGAGCCTCACTACACGTTCATCAAGCCCCGCATCATGGCTGAGAGCCTGATTGAGATGGACAACAGTGAGGCCTTTTCATCTGAGACAACCGTCGACCACAAGATCAGGTGTATCGACGGCAAGGCACAGTACGACATGGTTTGCTATGACCGTAGCTTGGAAAGCGGCAGCGGTGGTAGCAAGACAGTTTACGACCTGTATGACATTCATACGTGGACACCCATGCGTCAGTATTTGGCAGACCCGGGCGTGGAATACAAAAATGTGCCGCGCCCAAAGAATCTGGAAAAGATGATTGCTATAGCCGAGCAGATAGCCCAAGGCTACCCTCAGGTGCGGGTCGACCTCTATAACGTGAATGGCAGAATCTACTTTGGCGAAATGACGTTCTATGCCTTCTCGGGTATGAACAATCATTTTACCAGGGAGTTCCAGCGGATGATAGGCGAGCGGATTAAACTGGGATGAGGGCAATAGCTTATGGTTGAGAGAATTGGAGCCCTGCTGTTTCCCATTGTCATTTTAATGACCGCGGGATGCAAGAATGTCAGTCCTGACAATCATATTCTGCGCAATCCTGACTATCAATATGTGCCGACAGCTGAAAACCTTCAGAGCAGAAAGGAATTTGAGGAATTTCGTTTTGGCATCTTCCTCCACTGGGGTATTTACAGTGAGTTTGCCCAAGGCGAGTGGTATTTGGACACTGGAAAGCTGTTGAACGAGGAATACATGAAAGCTGCTTCATGCTTCTATCCGGTGCTGTTCGATGCCGGTGAATGGGTGCGGGCTATCAAGGAGTCGGGGGCAAAATACATTACTTTCACTTCGCGCCATCACGACGGTTTCTCCATGTGGCATACAAAACAGAGTTACTATAACATTGTTGATGCGACTCCGTTTAAGCGCGATGTTGTGGGCGAACTGGCTCAGACCTGCAAGGATGAGGGCATACGTCTGCACATCTATTACTCACTCATTGACTGGATGCGCGACGACTACCCCCTGGGCGAGAGCGGGCACTACACTGGACGCACGCTCAAACCTGACTACAATCACTATTTCCAATTCATGAAGGAGCAGATGCGTGAATTGCTTTGCGAATATGACGGCGTTGCGGGAATCTGGCTTGACGGATGCTGGGATCACAGCAAAGATGCCGAGCCTTTCAACTGGCGCATGGAGGAGTTTTATGCCTATATTCATTCTTTGAAGCCGGAATGCCTCATAGGGAACAACCACCATGTCGCGCCAATTGAAGGAGAGGACTTCCAGATGTTTGAGCGTGATCTGCCAGGCGAGAACAAGGCCGGATTTTCAGAAGGTCAGGCCATATCGCATCTGCCGCTGGAGATGTGCCAGACCATGAATGGCATGTGGGGTTACAAAGTGGCTGATCAGGGCTACAAGTCATCCAGGGAGCTTATAACACTGCTTGAACGTGCAGCGTCGAAAGGAAGCAACCTCCTGCTGAACATTGGCCCCCAGCCCAATGGCGAGTTGCCTGCAGCGGCTTTAGAACGACTCAAGGATATAGGGCGGTGGATGCAGCAGCATGGCGAGAGTATCTATGGAACGACGCGTGGAGAAGAATATACGTGGGGTGTAACAACGAGAAAAGACAACATGGTCTATCTTCATGTCTTGGAAGACACTGAGCATATCAACTTGCCTCTGGACAAGAAACCTCAAAACGTGAACACTGCTTATCAATATAATGTTCAGAGTAAGTTGCTGATGATATCTGGAATAAAGCAGTTTGATGTCATCAAGATAGAGATGTGAGTTCTTTTCTCCGATTCTTATTCCTTCAGTTTTTCCAAGGCAGCGAAGAACTTTTCTGAGTAGGGCTCTTTGTCAAAGCGTATGGCTCGCTCAGGCGAGGCGGTTGCCATTTGTTTCCGCTTCTCGGGATGTTCATAGAGGTCGAGGATGGCTGTGGCAAGATTGCTAACAACGTCCTTGCGGTCGACGATGGTGGCTACGCCCTCGCAAATTTCAGGTATGCCTCCGCTGCGCGTGGTGACGAGGGGCAGTCCGGCGGCCAGTGCCTCGACGATGGTCAGGCCGAAGGGCTCGTCCCACATGGAGGGCAGGGCGGCCATGTCGGCGAGGTGCAGATAGTTGGGTACATCCTTGTAAGGAATGAACCCTGTGAAGACAATTCTGTCTTTTATCCTTTCCCCCTGTTCCTTCAGTGATCTGACAAAGGCGTCTTCATTGCCTGCGTTGCCGAAGAAAGGCCCGCCGATAATCATCAGTTTTATTCTTTCCTTGCCTTTCAGCTTGATTAGGGCATCGATGAGCTCGGCGATGCCCTTGTCGCTGTTCACCCGTCCACTGTAGGCGATGACGAAGTCGTCGTCAGCGAATCCCATCTGTCCGCGTGTGACGATAGCTGTGGCCTTTGGAGCAAACGCTTTGGTGTCAATAGCGTTATAGAGAGTCTGTATTTTGCTGCTGGACTGAATGGTAGATACACAGTTCTTGATGAAGTCGGAGCAGGTCAGGACAGCCTTCAAGCCGTTGAATATTTCTTCGTGATATCTCGAAGTTGCATTCAGTAAGTTGTTGTTCAGGTGTAGGATGACATTCTTATGTCCCCTTCGCGAGAGTTTGAGGGCGTAACCTGGACAGTTCTCTAGGATAATGAAGTCAAAATCCTGCTTCTTTAGATGCGCATATATTTTCTCAAAGTAATACTCAATGAAATAGTTGTAATATTCGTTGGAATGGAAGTAGCTGCGCAGTCGCCTTTCAGCCCTGGCTTTGAAGCTTGTGACGTCGATGAAATGGTAGTGGTTGACGTCTGATGATAATGCCGGGTGTGTTTTCACTTCGGGAATCCATGGGCTATAGATGGTGATGTCATGAAGCCGTTTTCTGCTGTTGTAGTCCAGGTAGAAGTCGATCATGTTTTCCACTGCTCCCCCTTGTACGGCAGGGATGGGGAGAATTCCGCAGGTTAGAATTGCAAGTTTCATAGGTATATGTTTCCGTTTAATCTGATATAATTCATTGTTTGTGTCATAGCTTTATTTCATCTTGCTCAGTCCGAGCTTCCAGATGATGCGGTCTTTCCACTGATAATATTTTGTCATCAGTGAGCGGTTGCGGCATAGCAAGCGCAGACGGAGCTTGACGAAATGTTTGGGATAGTCTATGATGGCACATGGCGTGATAAGAAAGTGGCTGTAGTTGGTGACGCGGTCTTTCATAAACCCTCGGTGCTGGAAATGGGCATACATAGACTCCATTTTCTCCATCTTGCCGTTGCTGAAACGAATCATGTATAGCTTGTTTTCCACATGTTCGAAGACGACCTGCTGCCACCCTCGCGTCATGCTGTTGAAGTGGTAAGCCTCCTTGGGCTTGCTGACGTTGTCGAAGGGCCATTCCAACCAACAGTCCTCTAAGCGGTTGTCGCGCCATTTGTCACTACATCCTTTGTAGCCGTATTCGTCGAAGAATGTAATCTTTTCGGTGGTGAAAGCCTCCTTGTAATCCTGAAAACCTGGCTCCACCTTCATAAAATATGTGTTGGAGCTGTCATCATTGTGAATCAAAGTCAAATGCCCCCAGCCAAGAAGGAATTTGTATCGGAGAACCTCGTCGGTGAAAAAGTGGCGTAAGTTACCATATACCAGGTCTAAATCGCCAAATCCCCAAAAGTCGTATCCGCTGATATATTCTTGCAAAATGTAGCCATAGGCTTGTTTATATTCGCAGAGCTTGTAGGGACGGTTCAGGACGATAGGAAAGTCAAAAGCCTTCTGAGCTATTTGTTGGAAGTCTGCAAACTTAATCTTGTGTACTATTATGTTTATGGCCGGTTCCACGTCTGCATCAGTGAAAAACATAAAGTCTACAGATGGATTCTGCAGCGCCGAGGCCCGCCACATCTTATATTGTGCAGGCAGGGTTCCGAAATAGGGGAAGATGATGACGATGGATTTCATGAATTTTTTCTTTTTATCCTATTTGTGATAATCCTATTTAAGCTATAGTTAAAGGAATTGGTTCTGTAGGGGGATTAGAGGAAACGGGTTATTATTTTAAGCAAAGTGCGCAGTCTTAAATCTGCCAGCCGAAAAAGAAACTTTTGCGAGCGACTGAAGTTGAACTTCCTGTAGTATGGGTTACATTCAGGATGCGCGTCTAGGAAAAAATCTATGTCTCTATTTTCTTTGCTCAGCAGGAATGTCTGCTTGGTGAGGAAAGTGCGGGTGAGAACCTCGTCGCGATAGGTGTCGTAAACTCCGTTTTTCTTGAGGAAGTTGATGGCATCGTCCATGCCTTTGTACATGGAATCGTGGAAAGCCTTGGGATTGATGTGGGTGACGCTCAGCTCGTTGTCGATGCGGTAGTAATAGACGGGCTTTGGGGCATCAACTATTATGCGGGCAAAGAGGTAGAGTTTAATCATCATCAGGTGGTCTTCCGAGGCGTTGATGCCTTTGGCAAATGAGATGTGGTTGTCGGTTATTAGGCTCCTGCGGATGAACAACTGCCACATGGCTTCTATGCTGTCCCATGCAGCGATATGGCGTTTAAGTAGCTGTTCCTTATCCTTGAATGATGGGATGCTAACAGCAGTCTCTGTATTGTTTTTCAGGGCGATATAGTTGCATCGCACCAGGTCGGCATTGGCCTGCGTGGCTATGCTTACGAGGCTTTCTATGGCATCTTGGGCTATGTAGTCGTCGCTGTCTACAAAGAACAGGTATTCGCCACTGGCGAGTTTTAGCAGCTCATTTCTCGTGGCGGCAATGCCTTTGTTGCTCTCGTGGTGAACTATGCGCATGCCATTCCTGGGATACTGTGCCGTAATTTTGTCGACTATGGCCATGCTGTTGTCGGGTGTGGCGTCGTCAATGATGATGACTTCCAGATTGTGATAGGTCTGAGTGAGTACGGACTGCAGACATTTCTCGATATACCTTTCAGATCTGTATACAGGAATCAATATGGAAACTGCGGGATTCATCTTTTGGCGTGGCTTATTAAGTGTTATGATTTGTGGAAGACATGATAGATTTTGAGAATCAGTTTGGTCGTTGCAATGATAAGGTTTTGAAGTCTTACTGTACGGTTGAACTGTGGTATCAGGTCGAGCATGGGTGACTCCTTGCCCTTAAAGCGTTCAAAAGCCTCAAGGACACGAGGGGGAAACATTTTCTCCAGCACATCCCTTCGTTCAGCTGCATCTAGCTCCCCGTGAGTGTCGGAAATACCTTCTCCCTCAAAAAAGCCTACCTTTACAGGCATGGATACAAAAGAGCAGTTTTGTAAAATCAACTTCTCAATATAGAATTTCCAGTCAGAGACAATTTTGTAATTCTCGTCATAAAGAGTATCTTCGAAAAGCCGTCTGGCAAAAAAAGAAGACTGGTGGTTGAGTGTGTTCTCATAGAACTGTAACATGTTAGGACTGCCCTTGAGATATACTGACCGTTCTTGATGGTTGCGATAGAATAGCCGTCCATAAACGATATCCGCTGTCAGATATGGCAGCGTGTTGGCCAAGACAGATTCGTCAAAAAAGTAGTCTCCCGAGTTCATAAAGTTCAAATAGTCTCCATGTGCCTGCAGGATGCCTTTGTTCATGGCATTATAGATACCTTTATCGGGCTCCGATATCCAGTAGCTGATGCGGTCGGCATATTCCTCAATCACCTCGCGGCTGCCGTCGGTGGAGCCGCCGTCGATGACGATATATTCAAAGTTTTTGTAACTTTGACTGACAACGCTCTTGATGGTCTTGATCAGACCGTCACGGTTGTTGTAGTTGATGGTTATAATGGAGTATCTCATTGCATCTGTTCTAACATCTGGCTTATGACTCGGTTCCATGTGTAGTTCTTTTCTACAAATTCCTGCCCGGCTTCGCCCATGGCCTTTAGGCGGTCTTTGTCTGAAAGCGCCTCAACAATCAGTCCGGCTATGGCCTCGGGTGTGGTGCATGCTGTGTAGAATCCATGTCTGCCGTAGCCTGCAAACTCCGGCACGGAGAATCGCTCCAGCCCCAGGATGGGGGCCTTGTTGGCCAAAGCCTCCAGATAGGTGATGCCGTTGGGCTCGTTTAGGGCGGGCATGGTGTAGAGCACACATTCCTTGAACAGCTGTACAGTGGTGGCCCGCGGCTGATTAAAGAAGTAGGTTACGCCCTCCTCCTCAGGCCCATTGGTACCTACCACGGCCAGTTCGAGGTCTTTCACTGTCTGCCGGGCTATCCTGAAAGCTGGCAATAGTAGATTAAGCCCCTTAGGTTCTTCCAAGCCTTTGCGTAGCACAATGAGTAGAAGATGGCGGGTGTAGTCTTTCTCTTCCTTATAGGATGTCAGGTTCACACCGAAACCTACGTTGATGACCTTTTCGGCTGAGACCCCGTAAGATTCAATGATGAATTTCCTCGTCCATTCGTTTTGGGTGAAGATTTTGGTAGCGAAAGAATAGGATAGTTTGTCGTATTGCTCATATTTCTTCGCTCCGTATTCTCTGAATATCGACTGTGGAAAACGCGGCTTAGCTGTGAACTCCAACCTTGGGCGCATGACGGCATCTACATAAATGTAGGCTCGATGCGTCGGCTTTAGTGGCTTGCTAATGGCATTGCTTGAAACGAAGAGCAACGATGTGTCGTCATCAAAGGTTTCATCAATCCTTGAAACGCCGAGCCCAATGTGTTGGAATAACAAAGGAAGCTTTTCCAAACCGTCAAAGCCAAGCTTTTTCATGAAAGTCCTGAACCGATAATGCCAAGCACTCAGCATCGCGCTCATGTCGACATGCTGAGTCTCAATACCTCTTTCTGTGAATAGTTTCTTGAGCGTAGACGGGGTCCCCGACCACACCTTAGGGTTGTCTTCTGGTCCCCAGGCAAATAGTGCTATCTTCATTGGTGGAATTTATGATAATTGAACAGTGATTCTGTGCCATAGTCGATATATTCTTTAGCCATAATGGGACGAAACTTCAGCTTATCAAGAAGCATGGCGTAGACAATATGCGACATGCACATGCGACCATCAATGCTCATCTGTAGTAGACGCTTGTAATAATGCTGAAAAAGAACAGTGTCTTCCAAGCAGATGCCACCCACATTGAAATAGTGGCTGACAATGCGCTTCTCAATGATGTTGGTGACGTAGTACATGTCATCTAGCGAGACGTAGCTCTTGTGGCGGGGATCTACCATCTCAAGGTTTTCTAAGGCGAATACTGCCACACCGTTTTCACGGAGCACTTCGCCGGTAAAAAAGCCGTCAGCATCCTTGACGAAGATACTGCCTTTGATGTTTTCCTGCGTCAGCGTCTGTTGCACAGTCTCCACTTGTGACTTCGTGGGATGGTCGAGAATCACCAGACTGGCATTGCTCAAACCCAAACGCTTGAACTGGAGCTTAAACAACTCGTCAAGGCAGAACATTTGTGCATGTTTGCGCAGAATGGTGAAATAGATGTTGTCAAAAGCATTGAGGTTCAGACCTTGTATAGAGCGGATGCACAGCATGATGCCTGAGTGGTCAAGGCTAAATACGTAGGGCATGGCATCGGGCTGTGAGGCATTGTCGGCGGCAGCAGGAATGATGAGAGAAAAAGGTTCTTGCGGGGAATTGTTTCCTTCCCTCACTGGGAGAGGTCGGGGGTGGGGCTGCTGAGATTTCTCAATCTCCTCTTTTAGATACTCAACGACCTTTGCCCCCTTGGCATATTGGAGGATTCGTAGCAGGTTGAGTAGTTGGTAGTCGTTGTAGTAGCGCTTATACCACTCGTAACGGCTGAAGTAGCGGTCTATCTCATTGTCGATTTTCTCACAGATAATCTTCAGCCGCAGCTTATCGTAGGGCTTCACATACATGAGTTGCGACCATAGGTGACGTGAGTCCTGACGGATTTTCACTATGTCCATCAATGGCGATTCGATGAACGAATCGAGGAAATCAATCAGGTAGTAGTTGTTGCCATTGAAGAGGATGTTGGAGAATGTCAAGTCTCCATGACAGAAACCGACAGGTATATCAATGAAAGATTGCTCGCATAAAGTATCAATCCTTTTTCTTGACTTTTGGAGCAAATCTTTTATGGAAGGATCGTCTTTAATTAGTGGGTTGGAGAGGATTTTCTTCTCCACTCCATTAAATTTGTCCATTGTCATTGATGTGGACACATGCTGCATCGCCGACACTTTAAGCTCCCGTTCGATGAAAAGAATAAGCGCATCGATAAAATACTGAATTTGCTCAAAGCCTGCTGTTTCGAAGTATTCAATGAAATTGCGGCTGTACACATATTCCATCTTTATAGAGACATGCTCCGCATCCTGCTCCACGTTGAAAATCTGGGGGATACGCATGTGCTGATATTCCTTCTTCGATGCTTCCCGCTGTTTGTCAGCTTGTAGCAGCAGGCGCGACAGGTATTCTTTGTCGTGACTTGACTTATAGACAAACAGGTCGTTACCCTCTCTGACGATGTCAATATTGCAGCCGGAGTGGCCTTTCACTTCTATTTCCATCATGGCTGTTATCCGTTTAATCCGTATAATCTGTTGTTGGATTCGTAATAGTCTTTTGAAATTTTCATCACATTCGCACCACTCTTTTCGGCTGCCTGAAGACCTACCTCAGTGTCTTCGAAGACAAGCGTCTCGGAAGGTTCTACTCCTAGCATCGACATGGATGTCAAATAAATCTCGGGATTCGGTTTGCCTTCCTTTACTGCATCACCGGCAATGATAATGTCGAAGAGATGCTCCAACTGCAAGTGCTTTAGCACGTTCATCAGGTTGCCGCGTTGTGCTGTCGAGGCGATAGCGGTCTTTACTCCTGACAGTTTGGCCTTTTGGATGAAGTTGATAAGGGTTTCGTTAGGCTTGAGGTGACCGAAGCACATAGGATAGACCCTCGCTTTTTCCTGCTTGATCTTGTTGCGCAGGTCGGCATCGTTAATTTTCATGACATCCATGAACGCATCGAAGCGGAGCCCGAAACATGCATGGTACTGCTCTTTTAATAATTCAAGACCGCAATGCTTGAAGGCCATGCAGTAGGCTGCGTAGTTGGCCTCAAAAGTGTCAACAATAGTTCCGTCGAAGTCGGTGACAATGGCTCGTATCATTCAATAATTCGTTTAATCCGTTGTTTTATATGTATCGTTTCAACTCCTCAGGAGTGCCGTATGAATAATACTCTTCCATCGTAGCCAATCTGACCATCTCGCCGTCTGCAAGCAGATAGTTGTAGAGTAGTGAAACATAATATTCAGGCTTAGTGAATACTGGTTCGTTGAGTAGTTGGTATGCTGCCTTTAGGAAACCTTTTGCTGAAGAGAAGAAATAGGCACCGCAAAGAGCGTGGTTGCTGATGACCTCTTTTTCGGCCGTTCTTTTCACAATCATATTCTCATCCACTTCGGCATAGCTGTAACGTGACTCTGTTGACTCGAATGACACAAGCAGGCCGCCGTTGACTGCCTCAACAGGTTTTCCCAGAATGTCCTTAATGCCTTGCGAATAGCCTTTGCTGCGAAACTCCAGGTCGCAGTCCATCACCACGATGGAATCTTCATCAGCAATGGCCGGCTCGGCAATAAGACAGGTTTCCACTGCGCCGCGTGTTGTCTTTTCCACAAAGAACACGTTGGCATCAGGCAGTATGGCCTTGATCTGCTCGTCGATATGGTAATGGTCGATATGTTCCTTACGCACAATGAAGCTGTATTTCATTGGTGCTCCGTCAACTGCCACGCTCCCAATCGCCCGCTTGAACAGTGGCACTCCTTTCAGTTCAATCAAAGGCTTGGGCGTAGTCCATCCCTCCTTCAAAAAGCGGCTGCCCTCGCCAGCCATCGGCATGATGATGTGTAGTGGTCGCATGATTATACTGCTATTTCAATAATTGGTGCAAAAATACGACTTTATTTTCAAATAAGCAAAGAATATGCTTTTTATTCCTTCTTGAATATGATGTTTTTGTAAAGATCGGGCTTGCCTTTGGTGCTTTCTGGGATGAAGTGCAGGCGGACACCCTTGATATGCTGGCGGGGCTTGAAATCCTGAGGGGCATCCACCTTGTCGCTTTCAATCTCCAGTTTCATCATGCCGAAATCTTTGAGTCGCACTTTGTCTCCATTGCGGAGATGGCGGTTGACGACCTGTGCCATTTTCCATATCACGGCAGTGACAGTTCCTTCGCTGTAGGAGTCGTTGGCGCAGATCTCTTTGATGAGTTGCTCAGTCTCTACGGTTTGGTTGTGGCTTGCCACAGCTTTGTACTTGCCGAACGTGGAGAGCGTGGGCTTCGTTTCTTTCTTTAGTTGGTATTTCATAACTTTCAGTTTTTGTTCAATAGTATTATAGCTATTTTTTGTCAGAGGGTATCAGGGTGTACAAATGCCGATAAACACTTACATTAACACCCTTTTTGATAGGGTGTTAGGGTGTGCGATGGGTGTACACAGTGGACGGGCTTAGTTTAAGGCTATCAGATATCGTCTCCGTTGCTTTTTATACCCTTTGCGGTGAAGATAAGTGCCTAATACTGTAGCATTTGTCTGTGTGATTACGTTCACTTTCTTCTGGCTTTTGATCCGTTCAAGTATCTCTGTCGGACTCAGGGGTAGCACCTCATCACCCACCTCGGGCTGGTGGAACATGTCCTCAAAGAGCGAAACAACGTTAGGTGTTTCATAATAGTCGGCGTTCTGCTCGATGATGCGATTCTCGCGTTCACCCGTGAAAGCATACTCCTCGCCATGCTCTATCTCATGGACTATTTGGGCATAGAGCTGTGGATAGTCGATGGCTTTCTCTCCCTGAATGTCTGTGTCGATGGGGGCGTTCACCTCAATCACCAGGTAGCGGCGTGAGCCGGTGTCGTCCTTCAGGGGTTTCAGCGAGTTGGTGGTGGCACAGAAGGCGGCAAAACGCTGTTGTTGCTGGTAGACGGTGGAGTACATCTTGCGCTCCTTCACGTCAGTGCGCTGGATGAGGTGCTTGAAGAAGGCCGTCTGTGACTTGCTGATCTGGTCGTACTCGTCGATGTTGATAAGCAGGAAACGGCTCAGCGCCCTAAGTGCCTCCTTCTTGTTGGCGAAGTCGATGCGGTCGATATAGAACGGCATCAGTTCCCTTGGCAGCAGCATCCGCATAAAGGTCGATTTCCGGGTGCCCTGTCTGCCCACGAGCATGAGTACCATCTGGGCACCGTACATCGCATCGTGCCCCGCACGCCACTGGCTCACCATAGAGCGCATCCATATCTTGAAATTGTCGCGCCAGTCAGGCGAATTGGTCTTCACGCGGTCGGCAAGCTCACCAAGGCGGTCGATGCCATCCCATTCGGGAAGGGCATCTAACCATTCGCGTACAGGGTCGTATTCTTTGATGCGCTCTGAAATCAGGATGCGCTCCAAGTCTTTTGGCCACACCTTGATACCTTCACGGATGGCCTCGTTGTTGATGTCGTTCTGCACCTCCTCCGTCAGGGGTCTCCACAAGAGCTGGTAGCGGTGCTTCTCCTGATACTCGATGTCGCCTGTAACCCTGTTCCTGCGAAACATATAGCGCCGACGGAGAAACTCTTCAAGCAACTGCTGGTGCATGAGTGATTTCTCTATAGGATTCATCCTGCCCAAGCGGTGCTTCTCGTAGGCATTGTTGAACGAGGTGCGCACGAGGATGTCTTTCTTGAAGAATTGCATCTGACTGATGGTCAGCTTGATAGCCAGTTCCTTGTCGATGCCTGCATGGCAGCATGCCGCAGCCAGTTGCATCAGATAGACTTCCATGTCTGAGTTCTTGCCGTAGGCCAGTTCGCGACAGATAAAATTATATTTCGTTGCATCCATCTCGCGCCGTGTATAGCCCGGTATCACTTCCGTATCGAGTTTCACCTCCTCATTGTCGACAATAATCTGGGCCGACAGCTCTGTCAACGGCTCCAAGGGCTGCATCATCTCTACGGGTTTCGCCTGTTCGTTATAGTAGGCTCGAGGGTCATAGGAGATTCGGAAGTGCTCAGTGCCATCGTGCACCACCTCTTCTGCTCTCACCCCTGTCGAAGCAAAAGCATACTCTGCTGCTCGTTTGTAGGCATACTGCTGAAACAGAGCCACTTGCGTGTCATCTTTCGGTAGACCTCCTCCCACAAGACGATAGGGAATGAGCACCTTCAGTGATTGTCCGCTGGTGCCTATGAACGACATCAGGGCCTGTTCCCACAAGTTGACCACTCCGCGGAGCCGTTCCAGCACCTCGACACCCCCATCAGTGCGGAATGAGAGTAGCACCAGACCCGTATATGCCCCCTTCTCACCGATGGCGGGCATCACCCTTGGCAGTTCCTCTGCCGCGAGGGAACCTGCCACCATGCCACCAGCCATAGCAATCTCATCCATCCCCCTAATGGCCTCCACTCTGTGACGGTATTTGCCGTTGCGCGTCCATTCGTACACGCTGCTGAGCGTTACGTACTTCTCTTTCTCATCCTGACGATAGAGATACTTCATCAATACTTTTGTGGCTTCTTCTTTCATGGTAGTAGTTCTTTCCGTTTTCCTTTTTACTCGCAAAAAACATGCCACATCGTCTTCAATTCTCGAGAGAATTCAACGCTTTCCAGCCTCTTCTTCGTTCTATAGTGGCCCTTTATGCTTCAATTCTCTCGAGAATTCATCACCATGTCGAATCAAGAACATTCTGCCAAGCTGTCTCACTGACAATATGACACCCTCTGTACACCCTGTCACCCTATAAAACAGGTTGTAAACGCGTATACTTATCGGCATTTGTACACCCTGACACCCTCAACAGCATTTAATCTTTCAGTCATTTGCTGACTGTTCGCGTCTCAGTATCGAGGGTAACGCCGACTTTTACCACTTTACGCTCATCGGTCGAAAATGTAAAAACTGTTCAGAATGAAATATCCATCTCGGCATTGATTGTTACGATTATCTTTTTCGTGCCACCAGCATTTGCCTCATCTACTGATGCAAAATATCTCAGGCTCTTTTTTTATTCCTAAATTGATTTTTTTTTCCTCAAACGAATGGAAGTATTGATTTTTTTCGTATCTTTGCAACGCTTTTTGCAGAACAGCCTCTGTGTGGTAGTTGTATGCCCCGAAAGGCTATTGATTATTTATACAAATAACTGAAGACATGCTAGGGAATCAAAAGAGTACATTATTTTTGTTGGCAAAATTGTTCGTGTTGTCATTTGGGGTGCTGTTTTTTGTTTCACCCGATTCTTATACACATGACACTTTTGAGCAGTTTGACACGGCTTGGTTTTTTACATGTGGCAAGGCATGGATGAGCGGCATGACTCCCTATGTAGACTTTGCGGATAGCAAGGGACCGCTGTTGTGGCTGATATACGGTGTCGGCTATCTGATCAGTTCTTTTAATTATATTGGTGTATTCTGGTTGAGCGTTTTGCTTTATACTGCAGTATTCTACTATGTGTATCTGATAGCGAAGTTGTTCCTCAAGAAAGACGATATTTCTTTTTTTGTCACAGTTTGCATGACACTCTCATATTTCTGCCACTGGTTTCACCATGAAATCAGGGCAGAGGACTGGTGCCAGTTGTTCATTGCAATGACTTTTTATTATTCTTGTCGTTGGTTATACGCAACAGAAACTAAAAATCATAGAGATTGCCACATAGCATGCTTTGTTCTTGGTATCAGCCTTGCTGGAACTTTGCTTATAAAGTACACGATAACAGCGATGCTGGGAGTTGTTGCCTGTTATATGCTATATGCAGTAATAAGAGAAAAGGAAAATATCCTTTACTCGTTCCTGTCATTTCTTTCCGGATTTTTGATAATGATAGCTCCGTTTGTCATATACATGATGTGTGTAGGCTGTTTTGGTGCGTTTATACAGGAATATTTCCTAAACACCTTGCAGACTGTTGATACATATAATACAGTTGGAACTTATCTGCACGAATGGTTGATGCCCACACATGAAACTCACGCTCTTGTACTTTTGCTGTTATGTTGTGTTGGAGCTTATTTGATGTCTAAGGTTGTCAAAAGGGACAAGTATTTCTTTCTTGTTTCTTTCATCGGTTTCTATGCTATTTCGGTTCATCATTATTTATTCTATTATTTGTGTTCTAGCTTGTTCTTTCCGTTGTTTTTTATAATTCCCGTTGTCAGGCAACTCCCAAACTTTAGGCCTCGTTCATTCCTTACTGTGTCGATAATATGTTTTGTTGTTTTTATGAATTCTTTTAATCAAGGATTCGTATCTGATTCTTGGTTCTTTAAAGATAGTTCCTTTCGTAAAGACTATTATAATGTTGCCTATATCATGTCGGGGGTAAGTAATCCGACAGTTGTTCATTATGTTTCAAGTGAACATGGGCAAGGAATACCTTCAGGCGCATTACCTGGTGCAAAATACTGGGCAACCCAATTGGGGGCCACTCCTGAGATGAAGATGAATCAAGAAGAAGCTATACAAAAACATCAAACAGATTTTGTCATTGTAAGTAACCTGTATCCTGGTCTTGAAGAACACAAAGATTTTGTCCTTTCATCTGGCTATCGCCTCATCTACGAATACACTTGTTGGGGGGAGCACTATTTTGTTTTTACCAAACATCAGAATCTTCCGCTCCCTCCATCCGATTTTCACGTGAGCAGCACTGATATTCTTTTAAAACGCAATATTTTCAACAAATAGCATCTTATGACAGCTCCAAGACTTATCACAGTCGTTCCTTGTTACAATGAGGAGGCTGTATTGACAGACACTCATTCAAAATTGTCTGCTCTGTACAATCAGTTGGTTGGAAATGGCCAGATAGCACCAGATAGCGCCATATTGTATGTTGACGACGGCTCAAGGGATGCCACGTGGGACATCATAGAAGCTCTTCACAAAGAAGAGAAATATGCCAATGGCTTGAAGCTGGCCCATAATGTGGGACATCAGAATGCTTTGCTGGCAGGCTTGATGGTGGCCAAGGAGCAGGCAGACGTCATGGTGTCTATTGATGCGGACTTGCAGGACGACATACATGTCATACCAGAGATGTTGCAAAAGTTTCAGTCGGGCTGTGACATCGTGTATGGCGTCCGCAATAAGCGTACTACCGACACATGGTTCAAGCGCACCACGGCCTTGACATTCTATCGCCTCATGCATTGGCTTGGAGTGAGCACGGTTTACAATCATGCCGACTTCCGGCTGATGAGCAAGCGCGCCGTTGACCAGCTGTGCCAGTACCGTGAGCGGAACTTGTTCCTTCGTGGTCTCGTCCCACTTATCGGCTATCAGACTGCCTGTGTCTACTACGACCGTTCCGAGCGGCTGGCTGGCGAGAGCAAGTACCCGTTCTTCAAGATGCTGAACTTTGCCATTGACGGCATCACATCCTTCAGCATCAAGCCCGTGCGGATGGTGTTCACGCTTGGTCTGCTGTTCCTTGTCGTGGCACTGATTATTCTGGGCTATGTGCTCTATTCCCTCTTGACTCACAGCGTCGTTCCCGGTTGGGCATCCATCATCCTTTCTATATGGCTTGTCGGTGCCTGCGTCCTCATGGGCTTGGGCATTGTCGGTGAATACATAGGCAAGATATACATGGAAGTGAAAGACCGGCCGAGGTTTAATGCCGAGAAACTGCTCGACAATGTGAACTCAGATGAAAGCCGGTACAACTGATGCCTACTTCACCATAATGCCAAAATCAGCAAATTGCAGCATCTCCGCATCGCCTTGACTGTCTCCGTAGGCATACAGAACATAATCATCCCTGCAGGGTTCCACTTCTATGAGCCGCGCAACCTTTTCTTTTCCATAACAATTCTTAGTCAGAAATTTACCCGTTAGTTTTCCGTTCTTCACTTCTACCTGCGTGGACACAACCTGCTTTATTCCGTGAGATAAGCACCATGGCGACAACCACTCCTCTATGCTGGCACTCACTACGTAGACATCGTTTGATTCTTTAAGTTCCTGCTGCAACAACTCCATGCCTTGTAGCTTCCGCATATTGTCAATGACTAGGGAGAAGGCTTTGCCGGCTTTTTCAAATCTAGTATAGTCCCACCCCTTGAAGAAAAAAGTAAAAACTTGCTGCTTGGCTTTCCAGTTTGCGTAGATATGTAGCTTCATAAGTATTAAAACCGGAGCGTGGATAATGAAACCTGTCCAGAAACGGAAACGCCCCTGAGTAAACCTTATAAACTCCAGAAAGGTGTCCTTCCGTGTCAGTGTGCCGTCAAAATCAAAAACTGCAACGCGTCGCTTGTGTGTCATAGCATCAGAGATAGATAATTGCAAAGAATGAAAACACCCATGCAGCAATGCATAGCTGGATGTAAATATCCTTGACGAAAGTTTTGGTGGGACTGCCACTACGCTCATAAACCAGCATATTTTGCATGTATCGCAGAATCCCTATCAGGACGAAGATACTTGTCAGGTAAACATGCCTGGAACCGAATCTCTCTATCACTTGTTCCGACAGTGTGTACATGATATAACATACTAATGTCACTGTGGCAACGATGGTTATCGACAAGTCTATGAACTCAGCATTGTAACCCGTAATACTCATTCGCGGTTTCTTTCCTGTCTGAGAAAACAGCCGGAAGTCATCTCTTCGCTTTGCAAGTGCCAAGAACAGCGCTATGAGAAAAGTCATCAATATCAGCCAGGCAGAAGCCTCGATGCCTGTGGCAGTGCTCCCTGACAGTACCCTTAGGACAAAGCCCGATGCTATGACAAACACATCAGCTACAGCCTTTTGCTTCAGTTTGAGACAATATGCGATGTTGGTCAACAGGTAGGTTGTGATAATTGCGACAGTGGAATGAAGGTCATACAAGTGTTTGGAGAAGAGTAGTAAGCCAATGGACAAGAGTATGCATCCTGCCATCAGAGTGTATGCGCTTTTCACCGACACCCTTCCTGAAGCTACTGGCCTTTGGCACTTTACCGGATGCTTTCTGTCGTTCTCAGCATCAATAACGTCATTCAGGCAATAGACGGCACTGGAAGCCAGGCAGAAAGAAATGAAAATGGTAACAGTTTGAAAGAGATACCCGGTAGATAGCAGGTTGTTGCTGAAAAATATTGGCGCAAATACGAAAACATTTTTCATCCACTGTATTGGACGCAGTAATTGCAGATGTGATTTCATGCTTAAAACAGATGAGTTATATTATGCCAGAAGAAGAATACAATGATAACACTCAGGGTGGCAATCAACGTAAAGAGTTCCAACCTGTTTCTAATGCTTTTGAGCAATACCCCCAACAATAGCGGCAAGAAGAAGAACCAGTGTCCGCACATGATTTGGCTTTCTTCCACCCCATAACCAATGATAAATGTCACAACAACATCGAAACCCCAAAAAGCAAGGAACAGCTTTACTATTTTATTCTTCATGTTGAGCACAACAGCCGTAAAAACCATTATGTAAACAACTGATAGTGGTATATAGTACACCCAGCTTTTATAGGTAGGAAGGATGATTGTGTCAAAGGAATAAACGGACTCTGACTGGTGGAACAACAATGGCTCAAAAAGAAAATTGTTCGTAAAGAGTGAAAACTTGTTCAACTCTGTCCCTTGGTACTGGAAGGTGTCGTCAAAGAAAGCGTTCTTCAGATACCGTGCACGGGTCATTCGTCCAATCAGGTCAGGAATAGTCAACAGCAGACAGCAGGAAAACAATAGTGTCGACATAATGGAACGCCTGACATAATCACGTAGGTTTCCTGTTCTTTGAAGAAACATTGCCAAGAATACCTTGGCAGCATTTGTCAGCGTGGCACCTGTCATACCAAGAAATAATATATTGTCGGACACGGTGTTCTTCTTCTGTAATGTATATGAGACAAGCAGCGTGGAGAAAAACATAGTTACCACAAACGACTCTACCTGCATGGAAAGCATCATCACATGAGCAAATGAATAGAAGAGCAACAGGCACAACAGTGACGAGCTATTCTGTAGCCCTTCGCGTCGGAGCACCTTGAAAATCACAAGTCCGGTCATTGACATCATACTTGTAGTACATACAGTGAACAATCCCCACGTGACATTCAACCCCACGAAATGAAGCAACTCGTCTACTGCAATTACGGGCAGATAGAGAAAGTTGAACAGAGGATGCCTGATTTTCCAATTAACTATATTGACAAAAGTAAGCGTTTTGTCAGAAGGTTCCAGATAGAACGGGGTGTCATATCCCATCATGCCTAGTGTATCCTTGTTCAAGGTGGCATTTAGAAGCAGGCAACTCGCAAAAGAGGCGAAATAAACAAAAGAGGCGACTATTAACCACCACTCCCTGCTGTCGGCTGGCTTCATCAACCGGCAAAGGTTTCTCACTCCTTCTCGCACTATATTTAGGTTCATCGCTTATATTGATATAGTTTCAGAAACATTTCTGCAGCTGTCCACAAATGAGGATAACAAATCTTTTGCTCTACTGCCCTGGAAGAGATGGCAGCCATTCCCTCGTAGTGTGCCTGGCTTGCTAAAGCCTCCCAACTCAGCGGATAGTCGGCAGCAGGCATAGGGGCCTCGAAGTCGTCATAGTAGTGAGCACGTGCCCACTGTAGGTAAGGGTATGAGAAATCCGTTTTATCGAAGAAAAATGCCGTTAGCCCCCAAACAGTTTCTCTCTGCTTAGGCTTCATATTTGTAAACCAGCACAAATCCTTGTAAATACCCGGCGTGGGGCTGTCCGTATAATCGTCATGCAGCCCGGTTTTTGCCAGTGCAAACTTCAGGATCTGCGTCGCATACTCAGAGTTCGACGCTCCATCCGTCGTTCCTGAAAGGTATTTATGCTTGCCGTCATCTATTGTCTGCCGTCTAATTTCTACTAGTAGTCTCAAAAGCAATTCGTTGTCAAATCTAGCTACGTGTGAAAGATAAAGCAATTCACCAAGGTTGTCTGCCTCTGCTTGACCGTTCTCCATATCGTATAATTGACTGATGCCGGCTATCCAGTCTGCAAGTAGGTAAGCATTGCCTGTTTTCTCTAGACATAGTGTCGCCATAAATGCATCCCTGTAAAAGGGTCTGTAGTATACAAGGATGTTTGGATAGGCAATGGAGTTTTTAATGTTAATAAGCAACTCATGGTGGAGTACCTTAAGTACTCTGTCATAGACGAAGCCATCGAATTCAGGAAGATAGACATGGCTTGACGTACCATCAAGCAGACATTCCGACTGTGGTCCCATTACGCGTACTCCATATTCGTCTTCTAAAATGCGTATCACGCTGTCCCCCACCGTCACGATAACAGTATATTTGTCAGGAATGATAGAATCCGAGACGGCATCTTTAAAGGCCATCACCGTCTCGCCACTATCCAGATTGCGCAACGTGTAATTCTTGTAGATGTATTTCGCCCTGTTACCCATGCCAAACAAGAAGAAACGCGGGGCATTAGTCTCATACACCGCACACTTTTCTCGCAATGCTTCCAGTTGTCCATGATAGTCCTTTGGCACGGTCATATACCTTTCTGTACACGACACCAGTAGGAGGAACGTTGTTAAAACTAAAGCCAGACTCTTTACCATATCACTCTGGGACAGTCTGCTGATTGTGTCGTTTGTGTTCATGTTCTAATCCATGATGGAGGGACAACGTCGTCATGGTCAAGTGAGGCCCACCATTTTTTTGGAGCTATAATGGTCTTCCCGTCGTTTCTGTTCAACCATGCTCCCCACCAACTGAATGAACTGTTGGCAATGATGTTATGCTTGCATAGCGACATCAGATACATGTCTTGCCATGAATTGCTGGAGTGGTTGAAGTTGACATAAACAGCATTAGGAATGTTCAGATTGTCACGGACATAATCTATATCATCAGAGAAAACGAAAAAGCAGGGCTCCTTCACGTGCTTTTCCATCTCAGTTATGGCTCGTTGATAATATTGAACACTGCATATACTGCCTAAATTCTCATACCAGAGTGAAGCCAAATAATCCCCTCGCCGTACATGGATACTGACGCTGTTAGTGCTCTCTATCCTACAGGCCATCTCTTTTGATTCCTCTGATAATTTTGATTCATCAAACGCAAATTCTTTCAATAATTCCTGACGGCAGTTCTCAAAGTATTTGTAACTTTGGAATGCGCCGGAAAAGTACTGATTCTTTTTGGGTTTTGAGAAAACGTCGGGATAAAAGAAAAAGTTTATCTCAGGACTTACTCGTTGAAAGGGGAAAAACAATAAACGATGAGGCGTTTTTTTTCTGAAAAACAATTTTTTCTTTCTCAGTTTCCCTAATAATTGATAGTAGGACTGCCTGATGCCTGATAGCCCCTGGTAGGGATTCACAGAAGGGAAGACGTTCTCAAGCTCATAGCCGTTATGATGTGCGTTGGCCTCTGAAACAAAGAGAATTGCCGGTACCCCCCGTTCCCTGAAGGCAACGACGAGTGCGTATTGGAACATCATATTCCCTAGACCTGCGGATGCTATAATAATCTTCATTTGTTTTTTGATTATGGCATAATATTTCTGTGACGTTCAACTTGTATAGCTAAGCTAATAGAGGGACTGAGAAACAATGCTTTTTTTGTTTTTTATCAATAATCGTGGGCAAATGTAATTAAAAAAAACGAGATGGCAAACTTTTCCCTTTTTTTTTTTTGTCATTGGAAAGTTTTTCATAATTTTGCAGTAATATTGTTAGGAAAATTTATTATTACGCTTATCATTATGTGCGGACATTCAGTATTAACTCCATTGGTTACTATAGGAATTCCTATGTATAATGTCGAAAACTATATTGAGAAGTCGTTGCTTTCCGTACTAAGTCAGACGTATCAGAATATTGAGATACTTGTTGTAGACGATTGCAGCACTGATTCGTCGGCCGATGTGGTGAGAAGATTACAAACTTCACATCCTTTTGGCCAGCGAATCAGCTTAATCACTCAATTAGCAAATCAGGGCGTGAGTGAAGCCAGAAACAGTGTGATAGCCCACGCAAAAGGTAAGTACATCTATTTTGTGGACTCTGATGACTTCATTGAACCGGACACTATTGAAAAGATGCTAATAGAAGCAGAGGAAAACGAGGCTGATGTCGTGATAGCTTCATCGAAAACGCTGAATACGTATAATGGCAAAGAAGAGAATTTCTTTGTGTTAGACAAACGCATCGTGTTGAAAGGCAAAGATGCCTTGGCTGAATTCTTTTGTCAAAGTATAAAATACCACATCCCCGGCACCATCTGGAATATACTATATTCTGCAACTTTCCTCCAGAAGAACGGCCTGCAATTCTATGGCAGGAGAAATGAAGATGCCAGGTTCTTGTATGATTATTATCATCATGTTGAGAGTGCAGTGCTTCTTCCTGACATTACCTATATCTATGTCCTGCATCCAGGTTCAATCATGGGATATCAGGAGCGTAAGGCCATTCCTGCCAAAGAAATCAGAGCAAGTATAGAATCCATGTGCTATTTGACCGAAAGGAGTAAGGACGTAAAAGACAAGCCCTATTATGATATGCACTGCACAAAAGTGCTGTCCTATAAGAAGGACGTTCTGTTTGCTGTTATCAGCCACAGAAAGCTTTTTGATGAAACTATTACAAATAAGGAAATACGCCCATTGTTTTCACCAGCCGCCTCATTTAAAGACATCTTACGTTTTAAACACTATAGGACACAGAATGTCCTGTTTTACCTATTGTGGAAAATGCCTACTTGTATCTCCATTCCGTTCTTTGCTTTTGTAATGAAAAAAATCAAATCAAAGAAGGGATGAGTCCCGGCGTAATGCCTCCTCGAGAAACGAGAGAGACTGCAATCCGCAGCAGTCTCTTCTTTCTTGTTTTTCAATCATAGGATTGTTTAGATATTGTTGATTTTAACTTACTTATGGTCAATGTCTGTGTATGATTCTTTGAAGGATGCCTTTCCCTCCTTTGGCAAAGAGTAGATTGCCAGTCAGTTCGATAGTAAGGAATATTATCATTCCAACCGAGGCATAGCCAATCCATTCTACAATGCTGTTGTAGGGGTTGAGTGGAATGAAGCGTATGGCTGTAAGTGAAATGCTAATGGAAACGAGGGAAATAGCATAATTGCGAAGCACGTTCCTCCAATAAGTGTTGACAGGCTCCTTGAATCCGGCAGAGAAGAGGTAGTAAGGCTTCCACAGGACAACTATTGTGAGCAGGCTTGCGATTTTTCCCATTAGGATTCCGATGAGTCCCCACTGGAGTCCACAGACGATAGTGACGGAAACATTGATGGCCAGCTCAGCCCATGCAGACCAAACATCAGCATAGAGTCCGTGGGCGACGTTGAAACTGTCTACGGAGAAGCGTGAGTTGGTAATGTAGATGTAAATGCAGATAAGAATCAGTATTCTGTGGTCAATAATGTACTCAGCCCCCAGCCAGTGTGCTATGAAAGGCTCCAGGAAAGCATAGATGGAAAAGCTGATTGTTGCGGCAATAGCATGTAGTGTGGTGGTATATTCCCAAAATACTTTTAGCATATTTGACTTGTTGCCTTCAGCGACAAGGTTGCCCACACTGGCCCCAATGCCACCAGATGCCGAACCGAAGAGAGAGATGAGCTTGGTAACAATAATCATATAGTTGCCATAGAGGGCTATCATCTTGAGTGAGGCGAATATGAATATGAAAATCTCGTCGCTTTTGGCCAGGACAAAGTCTTTTATTTTATGGACGAAGACTTGCTTGGTCTTGACGATGATTTCCGGATATTCTTTTAGCAGTTTTCGGCCTTGCCATTTGTCTACTTTTAGCCAGGGATATTCTTTGTTAATTTTCCAGTTAAGGATGATGCAGCTGAAAATGCTGAACAAGAATTCTATTCCTACCCATAGATAAAGGTTTCTGTAGTGGTATGCTAGCAGAATCTGAACAATGGTGGCGAGGATTCTTCCCGACTGCATGTAGAGGGCTGCCAGATATGCCTTTTGGTCAGCATAGAGAAGTGTCTGCCTATAGTTGATAAAATAGTTAATAAGTGCTGACGCTAGGATTGAATAGAAAGCGAAATAGATGACGGTCAGACTGATGTGAGTGTCAGAGAAAATGATGGGAAAAAAGAGACTCACGCAGATGCCGCCCACTAATATGATGCTTCCAATCCACCAATACAGGTAGCCCAGTAAAGATAAAATCTCATTTATCTTCTTTTTGTCGCCCGATTGTATAGGCTTGTACAGGAAATAGCCTATGCAGGCTGCTATTCCTAACTCAGACAGGTTAAGATAGGCCAAGATTCCGTTTAATGTGCCTGTCAAACCAATGAATTCTGCTCCTAGGCAGTCAAGGAAAATTTTTCTTGAAAAGAAAGCTAACGGAAGAGAGAGAAAGTAGAACAACAAGTTTACTTTCGCATTGAGAATACTCTTATGTACTCTGTCTGCCATAGCAATTATCTCGTTCCGTGTATGGTGTGGTGGAATTCCTTGTCACTCAGACGGATGCGTAGCAGGTTCTTCGCCATGAGCCAGGCCATGCGGGGAACATGCAGGGCGTGTAGCATGGCACGCTGACGCAGACGGCTGGGAATAGCGAGGAATATGGCGAGGCACTGGGCGGCGAAGAGGAACCACCAGCGAAAGATAGTGAATGGTGAATAGTGAATTGTGAATAGTGAGACGAGGGTGAAGAGGACGGCCAGGGGCGGGGTGAACAGCAGTAGCAGGGAGCGAGGGATGAGTGCCTGCTGAATGGTCTTGTCCACATAGTTGACGTTGCCGTGCAGGATGGCTTTGGGCAGATAGGGCAGCATCATGAACAGCGTCTGCACCTGTCCCGACATCCAGCGGAGACGTTGGCGCTGGAAGTTGTCGCAGCTGCTTACCTTCTCGTCATAGACCATGATGTGCTCGGCGTAGTGGATGTGCACGCCTTGGCGAGCCAGCAGACCCTCCAGCTCGCGGTCTTCTACGGCTGAGCTCAGCCGAGTGACGTCCTTGGCAAACAGTTCGTAGTCGAAGCACATGCCTGATCCGATGAGGCCTGCGGAGAGCCCTATGCGGCTGTGGCCCCGGCGGAAGAGGCTGTTGTTGATTTCCTCGCTGATGCCGTCTAAAGCGGCGATGCTGTTGTTGCTGTTTTTGGCTGTGCGGTGGCATTGTATGGCCTGATACCCTTGCTGGCATACGGTGTTCAGACGCTTCAGGAAGTCGGGCTCCACCACGTTGTCGGCGTCGAGGATAATGACGTAGAGGCCCTTCCCCTGTCCCTCCCTATAGAGAGGGGTGCAATTATCTTGCTGTGGCTTTTCCACCCATGAGGCATCTTCTCCCCTCCCTGCAGAGAGTGGCAGGGGGTGGGCTTTCATCGCATATTGCAGCGCCTTGGCCTTGCTGCTCTTCTCGAAGGTGGGTTGCAGCAGGGTGAGGGGGAGCTGGGCGAGCTGACGGTTGGTCTCGGGCAGCATGTGGTCGGAGATGACGCAGATGTGGAACAGCTCCTTGGGATAGTCTTGCTTCAGTACGGACTGCACCGAGCTGACAATGACAGCATCCTCCTTGTAAGCAGGAAAGAGGATAAGAAAGGAAGAACCAACCCCTTCATTAGCCCCTCCCGTCTCTCCTCCTGTTCGGGAAGGGTTGGACTTGCTGAATATTGGCAGGCAGCTCACCACTGCAAAGAAAAGGATATACAGCGTTGATGCTGCTAAGATAATCCAAAGCAACCAGTCAGCAATATGTAGCAGTGTGTATCCCAAGATGTTAGCTGTTAATAGGTTTGCGTTTATTGGCTTTTCAACGTTTCTTTTTCTTCCTGTCGTCTTTCTGCTTCTTCACCCATTGCGAGGCAGTGTTGACGCGCTCTATGGCCTCGCTCTTTCCCGCTTTGAAAATGTTCAGCAGTCCACCTATTGTCACCAGTGGAGCCATGGTGAAGTCGTGATCCCAGTTCTTGTCCACCAGATAGTCGGGTGTGGCCAGTGCGAAGGCAAAGAGGACGACGGCTCCCGCCACCCACCATTTGATGGCCAGGGTCATGTAAATGAAAGGCAAGATGATGCTCATGATGGTGATGATGCCTATCAGGATGGTGCGGGGGATGAGCATCCACTGCAGAATCTTGTCGATGTGGTCGTAATGGCGGTTCAGGATGGCACTGGGCAGGAAACGGATATTGTTCAGCAGGGCGTGTATCTGGGTGTGAATCCATTTGCTGCGCTGGCGGTTGAAATCTTTCAACGTGCGTTTCTTCTCGTCAAACACATGAATGTCCTCAAAGTAGTCTACATAGATGTTTTCACGCATGAGCAGTGCATCGAGCGCCTTCTCCACATCGGTGGCCGTGCGTATTTTCATGATGTTTGTCTTAAACCACTGGAAGTCAAACACACAGCCCGATCCGTTGAGCGCAGCCGACAGCCCCATCACCTGGTGACCGCGACGGAAAATGGTATTGTTCACTTCCTCAAAGATGCTGTCAAGGCGTGCGAAGGCTGTGTCGCGGTTGGCCGACAGACGGCGGGTCTGCATGGCCTTTGTGCCGGCTGACGTAAAGGCGTCGTTCACCTCGTCGAGGAAGTCGGGTTTCACGATGTTGCCAGCGTCGAGGATGATGACGGCATCGTAAATCTTGAATTTCGGCAGGTTGAAAATGGCATATTGCAGCGACTTGGCCTTGCTGCTTTGGTCGAAGTTAGGCGTCAGCAGGGTGATGGGCAGCTGCGCCAACTGCATGTTGGTCAGGTCGCTCTCATGGTCGGAGATAACCACCACGTCGAACAGTCGCTGCGGGTAGGTCTGTCCCAAGATGGAACGTGTGGTGTTGCGGATGGTCTGTCCGTTCTGATAAGACGGGATGAGCACGATGAAGCGATTTTGCACTTTTGCCCGTTTCACCTCGTTGCGGTGCTTCATCAGTGCTGCCACGGAAAATACAAGGAAGTAGAGCACCGTAAAAGCAACGATGAAAAAGAAAAAACCATCAATAGTGTATAGTATCCACCAGGAACTCATGGCTACAAAATCATTATTTCGTGCAAAATTAGTGTTTTTTTTCTGAATGGCAAAGCAAATGCTCTTTTATTTTCATCTCACTTCCTTTTTCCAAACATAATCACACTAAAACAGTATTGTCTGTTTTGGGGGGTGGATGATTTTTGCCTTTTTCTCATGTTCCTCTTTTTACGGCATCACTGCGTTTTTCAGGCTAAGCAATGAAAAAAAGAAGTTAGGGCGGATAGATACTGATGATTGCGGATGGTCATTTCCACTTACTGAGGCAAGGAGTTGATAGGCATGTCGAACTGGTAAGCCCAGTTGTGGAGTGGGTAGGGGGCGCTGATGACATTGCCCTGCGAGTCGCGTAGATTGCCTCGGGGGCCGTGCTGGTTGCCGCTCTTCATCGGGTCGCCGTTCACGGCATAGCGCACCTTGCAGTCTTTTGGAGATTCAGAGCAAAGAATGTGCACGGCGCAGCTGTCAACGATGATGCCGGTGGTAATGTCGCGGCAGTCGGGCGTGATGACTGAGAAACCGTAGTTTGGAGCCTTGCTCACTTGCACGGTGTCGAGAACCAGTGGAGGGCAGGGCACGCTGAAGCGGATGATCACGTCGCTGTCCGCTAACTCGAAAGAAGTAGGCAGAAGGCCAGTGATGCGCTGGCTGTGGCGTAGGATGGCCAGGGCCGACAGTGCCTCCAGGTGCCCCATCTGCTTCTGTGAGGGACCGTCAATGTGCACCACTTCGCGCACGGCAGGGTAGGGGTAGGTGGGGCCGCTAGCCCAGAATAATGTGTCGTTGAGAAGCAGGTCGACGAATGATTGCGGCACGCGCGTTTCATGGCAGTCGTAGCTCAGCGCACGGAAATGCTCGCCGCGGGTAAGTGCGTTGGCCTGATAGGTGATGATGCGCACAGGCTCGCTCTGACCGGTGATGGCCTTGATGTCGCGGTTGATATCTTCCTTGAACTGGACCAGCAGCTGGTGGTAGTCGGTGTTGGGGTAGTCGGCAATGTCACTTTCACCCTGCATAAAGCATACAGCGGGCACGAAGAAACGTTTGCACTTGCCCTTCTGAGCCAGGCGGCAGGCTTTGGCAATGTCGTTGATGAAACGTTCGTAGGGTGGGGTGCCCTTGCTGAGCAGCGCCAGTTGTGTGGCTCCCTGTCCACCTGGGAAAGTGCAGATGACAGTATCGGAGCCCAACTGCTGCGTAAGCGCCTCAGCCATGCCATATATGGAAAGCTCGTATGAACGCTTGCGATAGTGGATGAGTCGTTTGAGATACTGTTTAAAGGAACTGTTGTCGAAATAGCCGAACTTGTTGTCTATATTTTCCGTGACAATTCGATTGTCGCTTTTTTCCACTAGTTCGTCAAAGTCGGTAATACGCACCGCTTCCTCGCCCAAAGCCAGACTTTGCCCGTAGACGGGGATACATACCACCACCTTGCCGCAGACATCAGTTTTGCGCGCATCTAAAACAATGTATACCATCACTGCTACCAGTACCAGCAGTCCCAACAGCCACCATCTCCTTGCTTTCTTCCAGTCGTGCCACATATCTATGTACTGTCAACTATTAACTATTCACTATTCACTACCAACTGTCCACGTCGGCCTTTTATGAAATCGGCCACACCCTTCACCACGGCCTTAGCCTGTTTGGTCTGGTGTTTGAAGATGTTTTTCAACAAGTCGCGTGGAGTAACCAGCAGTAGCAGATAGCTTAAGGTAAGATAGCGTTTGGGCGCCTCGACGTTACGGCGGGCAAAAAGGAATCTGTTGCGTGTGATATAATAGGTACGCAGGGGGCTGTTCTGTCCTGTGGTGCGGCTCTCTTTGTGGTAGATGGTGCAGGCAGGGTCATACCAGATGTCGTAGTTGGCTTGGCGAATTCTGACAGACCAGTCGAGTTCTTCGTAGTAGAGAAAATAGCACTCGGGCATGAGGCCTGCTTTCTCGATGGCATCGCGTTTCACCATCATGGCGGCACCATGGGCGTAGGGGGTGGGGTGGGGCGTGTTGTATTGGCCATGGTCGTCCTCGCCAAAGCCAATGGGCTGGTTGCGCAGGGTGATGGATGACAAAGGGGTGTAGCCAGCATATTGAATGGGGTGATTGTCCCAAGAGAAACGTAGTTTGGGGCATACGACGCCGATGCTTGGGTTGGATTCCATCCTGTCGATGAGCGGCTGAAATACTGGCAGTCCTCTCACCTCACACCTCTCACCTCTCACCTCTAATAACGTGTCGTTGTTGATGAAGAAGATGTATTTGCCGTGTGACGCCTTGATGCCCAAGTTGTTGCCGCCCGCAAAGCCAAGATTAACAGAACTGCGCACCACCGTAATCCAAGGATAGCGCTGTTGCAAAATGGTCGCCTCATCGGTGTGTGAGCCATTGTCCACCACAATCACTTCCACTCCATCTGTCTGGGGAATGGTGTCTATCAATGCACAGGTGTCATCCAGCCCATTGAAGTTGACGGTGATGATGGATAGAACGATCTTCAAACTTCAACTTTCAAGCTTCTAAACTTTGTTTTTCTTCTTCTCTTCTTTCAGACGTTTCTTTTCTGCCTTAACTGCCAAAAACTTTTCTTCATGGGCAATCCACTCCTTCTCTATATACGGAAGAACATAGACAAGGCTCAATCCACCATAAAAGACTAAGCAATTAGGGTATTGAATGAGAACCTGGTTGCCATAACCGCCCAACTGCATAGCAGCGAAACCACAGCAAAGACCAGCACCAATACCTCGCAGGGAAGAGCTGGTGAGCACGAACAACACAATGCGGCTGGCTCCAAGGAACATCAAGAGAGTGGTAATCAGGAAGATAGAAATGCCAATATAGCCTGTTTGAATCCAAATCTTGACATATTCGGAATCGGGGGGGATGCTCAATAGAGTTGCGTATTTGTGATTTCTGGGCACGCTGCCGCCTACCATGCCGACGCCCATGCCAAATGGTGCATCGCGCAAATGCTTTTTCATGGCAGCTTGGTTGCTATTGCGGACACCAGCAGAGGCGTCACTTCTGTCAAAAGCCGATCTCATGCGGCGAATCATCTGGTTTCCATTACCTATTTCAGTAAAGGCCAGGACGAAAAACAACGCGATTCCAGCTATACTTACAAAAGCGGTTATCTTAATAGATTTGGAAAGAAAGGCATAAGCCATGAAGCCAGCTAAGAAACAGGCAATAGCCGTGCGGGTACCGGTAGGAAAAAAGCCCCACATGCAGGCAAGACCTATGATAAGGAAGGTGTATCTGTATTTCTTTATCTTAGAGGTAAAGCCAAAAATGAGGAACGCAACGGCTGTGGACGCCATGCCTATTCCTGCTGCTGCTGCATCAGTATAAATGGAAAAATAGCGGATGAGGGTTCCGTTTTGAATTAAATGCTGTCGTCCGGCAGGGCTATATAAGAAAGCCTTCTCTATGGAGGTCATGCCCCAATATTTCTGCTTCCAAATCCAGAATACTGAGAAAAGGGCCAGCCCGCCCCATAAGAAAAGGTATTTCATTAATCGGTCAGGGGTGTTGATGAAAATGCAGAAAACTAACAGTACATAAATGAGCTGAAAGCCATATAAGCGAATGCCTTGATACCAATGGGGAAAGTCGGGTGCCAATCCGCACGTGTCGTTTAGAAGCTCAAGTATGAGAAAGGTGTTCCAAATGACAAGTGCTACCAACATCGTGTTGGCCGCATATTTGAATTTCACCTCTTTGACATCGATAATAGCCATTGTCAGCAGTAAAACCTGTAAGACTTCATTGTAAAGAGAGGTCGGGATGCCTTCTGGCCGGGGGAGTGTTTTCATGGATACAAGATAGTTGACAACTATCAGCGCCCAAAAGACTAACATCCTGGACTTGAAGGAAACAACAACAGCTATGACAAGTAACGGTAAAACACAAATCATGGCGAAGCCACCAAGCCCCGCTGTGTAGAACTGGAATAGAGCCAAAGCAAACAGGAGGAGGAGAACAGCAATCCTTCCTCCTCCAAGCTCATTCATTGAGGTCCTATATGACGCGACACTCATCTACTTTGATTTCCTATTTTGCACGGTTGTTTTCAACAGCAGTAAGGCCAAGCTGAGAAATACGGTAGATGAAATTGTTGAGGCGAGTATAGGGAGGTAACTGACCGACAAACTCCTCAACAGCATAGCGTTGTGCCTCAGTGAGGTACATGAACAGGCTATTCTTATTTTCTAAACGGGACTGCAGCTCGTTGAGAGCTTTCTGGTCAACATCTTTCCAAGTGCGGTTGGCGCGAGTAACCATTAGATTGATAGTTCCCAAATTGAGTAATGAAGTGGAAATGGTGTTCTCGTCCAGATTTGGATATTCCACAATGGCTATTTCATTGGGCAGGATGTCGGGGCAGATGTCCTTGATGTTCTTTGCCATGATGTAGCGACTATCATCGGCAAGGAAGTCTTCATCGTAGGTCAGACGGCGTACCTGCAGGCCTATACTGAGCCAGTAGTTCTCTAACTCTTCGGCAAGATGGCTCTTGCCGTTGCCAACATCAGTCGAAAGCAGGTTCAGCACATTTTGCTGGCCTTGCTTGAAGTTTGGTAGTAGCGCTTTGCTCAGCTGGCGCAGAGCCATATCGCTGATAGTCTTGTTGAAACGGCGGTAGCGCATGGTGCTCTCACGCGGATAACAGCCAAGGACAGGTACCTTCGTAATGCGCTCTGAACGCATACGGTCACGAAGTGTGCGGTCGAGCATCTCAATAATAAAGAAATAGAGAGCCGTGAAGAAGAAGGTCAGCATGACTGCACCCAGCAGAATCATCATTCGGTTGGTAGGCTGGGCACTTAATGGGAACACTGGCGGATTCAACTGCTTTAGCGTGGCTGTTGACATCTGCAGGTTGCGCTGGCGCAAACGAGCAGCATTCAGAGCCTTCAGCATTTCCATGTAGTTGCCTTCAATGAAGCCGATATGTCGTGCTTTGCGGTCGATAGTAGCTCCTAAGGGAGAATAGAATTTGTATTGGTCGTCAATCCTAGCACGCATATACTCCCAGACAGCTAACTCTGCCTTGGTCCTTTCGCGAAGGATAACCTGGTCCAGCCAGCGGTTGATGAGGTCATTGGCTTTGACGCCAGTGTCAGTGTTATAGGTTGCTGCTTCAATGGTTGCAGTGTACTCCTTCACTTCCTCAGTAGCTGCTGCTAACTCACGTTCTGCTTTTGCCAATTCCAACTGAGCCTCCACGTTGTTACCACCGTTCTCGCTGTTCATCAGCTTCAGGTTGGCAATGCGTGACTGAAGACGTGAAATGTCGCGAACCAAAGCGGTGAAATGTTGATTCGATTCGATAACTTTTTGCCGGTTGCCTAACTGGCGCTGGTAATAATTGATGAGCGCATCAGTGACAGCCTGATTCTTTCGCAGTTCATTCTCCGTGCTCTGCTGATTCATCTCAAGAATGGTAAGCTGTTTCGTCTGCTCACCATAGTTGATAATGCGATGCTTTACATTGTAGCGAATCAGGTCTTGCTCAGCAGCATTAAGTACTTTGCTCAGTTTTGCAACCTCACGCTCAAAGAACTTGATTACATTCAGCGTTTCACCATAGCGCAGTTGCTGGTATTGGTGGGCGAACACCTTGTTAAGTATGTCAAGGGTGTTATAGCAAATACCAGGATCATTTGCTGAATAAGCGATGTCAATAATGTCACTTCCTTCAAGTCTCATCACTTTCAGACGGCTGAGAATATTGCTGATACCGAAATACGGATGATTGTTCAGTAGGTTATAAAGAAAGTTGTCCTGCGATGGCTTCTCATATGCTTTCAGGCGTCCGTATGAGTCATCCTCATTGTTCTGGATAAGTGCCCTGACGTCTGAAGGAACACCAGCTGACAATTGGCGGAAGTGCTCGGCCGAGATGTAGTTGTTGTCCTTATTGGGATTGCCATAAAGCATACACCGGGCAAACAGTCGTAGAGCTACCTCGTGAATGGTATTGTCCGTCTGAATGATGAGCATCAGGTTGGTGATGTTTGCTTGGCCGCTACCGCCTCCGGCTCCATAGCCTTCGATGGTGTAGCCAGTTATCATGCCGGTATAAATAGTGGTATTAGCGTCGTAAACGCGTTCCATGTTGCGGGTGAGGAACCAGGCAACGACTAAGGCTATCAGGGGCAGGATGACCAGATACCAGCGGATTTTGTACAGAAATCTGACGATATACCTAAAAATATCCATAGTTGTGATTGTTTTCTGTTCTTACTTGTTTGCTTTCTCAGCTTTCTTAGCTTCTTTCTCAAGAGTCTTGGCCTCCTTTTCAGCTTGCTTCAACTCTTCCTCTTCACGTTTCTGCTGCTCTTCAGCTGCTTTTTTGATGCGACGCTCCACTTCTTTGTTCTCACGGGCAATTTGTTTCTCTGACTTTGTCACATCTTCATCAAGTGTGATTTCGGTCGTAGTATTCGTGATAATGGGTGTGTTCGTCAGAATCTCAAGAGTGATAATGTCAATAGTGATCTGTGTCAGCAATCCTTGATAGGTTTGAACGGCACCTTGACCCAATTGTCCTGTACGTGCATAATCCTCAATGTCAAAGTTTCCATGATGGAACTGCTCTTCGTTAAGGGCTGCTGCACCTTGATAAATAGCGGCATTCTCGCCGGCCGTTTTCAAGGCAGTAAGGTTGTTGGTGATGTTGACGTAGAGGGTGGCAATCTGCAACTTGAGATTATTGTAAGCGATGTCTTTGGCAATTTGGGCCTGCTCCACGGCTATACGTTTGCGCTTGACTGAAGGCCCCAAATCAAGAATGTCTTCTAATGGGAGATTCACGTTCACACCCACATTCCAATAACTCTGCTCACTGCCTTGGAACTGCATGAAAAGCGGTGTGTAGACATCCGATCCATTGCTCCATGCATCAGTTTTACCATAGCTGTAGCTGCCATGCCCGCTGATGTAGGAGAAAATATGCTTTTTCTGCTTGAGGTATTCCGCATGTGCCAGCTCTTGGGCTTTGGCCAAACTCAGGATTTGAGGATTGGACTTGGCATTCTCGAAAAGAACGGCAAGGGGTGGCAGCTTGAACGTGGAGAAATAGATGTCTTTGTCGACGCTGGAGTCGAAGAATCCGGCACTAATGCCGCTGTCATCGGCTCTCGACTGCGCGTTTACTTTTGTTGCTGCGGTTGCCAGCAAAGTAATAATGAAAAGAGATTTAAATGTCGTTTTCATTCCGTTGTTTCTATACGTTTTCTTTCTGCACAAATGAGAACAAGGTGCGGAAGATAATTTTCATGTCTAACTTGAAGTTGTATGTCTGTCCGTAGATGATATCAAGCTGCTTGCGCTCCTCGGCCGACATGTTGCCGCCTTTGCCGCGTTCCTCCACCTGCCATAGGCCAGTCAGTCCAGCGGGAGCCATGAATCGGTCAATGCTGCTGTCGGCAGTGAGTTTCTCAGCCTCGTAGAGCGGCAGTGGACGGTTGCCCACGACAGACATGTCTCCCTTGAGAATGTTGAAAAGCTGGGGTAGCTCGTCGATGCTGTATTTGCGAATGAACTTTCCCACTTTTGTCACGCGAGGGTCGTTCTCTATCTTCACAAAAGCATTGTTGTTTTCCTCTTCCTTTTGTTTGTTGAAGTCGCTCTCGGCCATGATAAAGTCATCGCCCACCAGCATGGTCTCGTCATCGCTGATGAGCATCTCCGACTCCATGCCCATTTCCATCATGGTCTTCTCAGCTTCATCGCCCAGGGGAGCGGTAATGGTGCTCTTCGAGTCTTCATCTTTACGGCGATCTGAATACTGGTTATTAGCCTTGCTGAGCTCTTTGAGGCTTTCCTCGGCGTCAGTATACATCGAGCGGAATTTCAAGAAGTCAAAAATCTTGTAGTTGGTTCCTACACGCTTGGATTTAAACAGCACCGGCCCTTTACTTTCCATTTTAATGGCAATGGCGGTGATGACGAGCACCGGTGACAGGATAATAATACCTAGGGAGGAACAAACAATGTCGAAAATACGCTTCCAGAGTGGAATTTGGAAACGTAGGATTCTCTTTTTGGTAACCTGCGTGTCGAAGAGGATACTTTCTCTGCTACTTATGAACTGAATCTTTTTGTTCAGTTCAGTGACAGTGGCCTTGGGATCAAGCGTGTCGTTGATGCCACACTGCTGATAGATCTGGCGCTCTTCACTTGTCAGATGATCTGTCAGCAGAATGATATAGATTCCCTCGCAATTCTTGTGCAAGTAGGTGATGGCCGTCACATCTTCCGTGCGGACGTTTTTCTCATAGAACACAATGAAGTGCTCGCCCCTGATGTGCGACTTGCAAGCATCTGCCGCTTCCATATAGTTTTTGGCAAACGTTACTTGGCGGCCGGGGAGGTATTTCAGGCGTTCTTCTGTCTGAGGGTTATTTCCTAAATAAACAACACCTATCATAAACTGATTGTTAAGTCCTGGAATTCTTTAATTGGGCAGAATCTTCTTAACACGTATTTTCAGCTCCATAGGGTTGAAGGGCTTCACGATGTAGTCCTCAGCACCTATCTCCAACAGGCGGATGCGCTCGCTGGTAGAGTCCTCACTCGAGAGCATGATAACAGGGATGTGGCGGAATAGCTCATTTTGCTTGATCCATTCTAAGAAATCATCACCGCGCATACCTGGCATGCGGATGTCAGAAATAATCAGGTCAGGAGTATTTCCTGCTTGCAGCCACTTCATGCCTTGCAGTCCGTCGGGTAGCCACTGCACCTCGTAATCACTCATGAGGTAGATAGAGAGCACCTTTGCGATGGTCTCCTTGTCATCAAGTATTAGAATCTTTTTCTTCATATATGAAATTATTTTTGTCAAGCGAATCGATTCTGACGTGCAAAGGTATAAAAAATATTTTAATTGTAAACAAAAGAAAGCAAAAAAAAATTTTTTTTTTATTATTTTCTTGCATAATACAAAAAAAATGGGGAAATTTGCACTTTGAATCATTAAATGATTAATTTTCTTAGATAAAATGGCAGTCAGATTTTTGTTAGGATTCGATGTCGGCAGCTCTTCTGTCAAGGCATCGTTAGTCAACGCCGATAGCGGCAAGTGTGTATCATCAGCTTTCTTCCCCGAGAAAGAAGCGCCCATCAAGGCAGTGAAGGCTGGCTGGGCTGAGCAGGAACCCGACTCTTGGTGGCAGTATGCCAAGCAGGCCCTGCAGAAGATTATGGCCGAGGCCAACGTCAAGGGCGAGGAGATAGCAGCAGTAGGCATCTCTTACCAGATGCACGGTCTGGTTTGTGTGGGCAAGGACTTGAAGCCTTTGCGCCCAGCCATCATCTGGTGCGACTCGCGTGCTGTACCTTACGGTGAGCGGGCCTTCAACGCGTTGGGGGCCGACCAGTGTCTCAGCCACCTGCTCAACTCCCCGGGCAATTTCACGGCAGCCAAGCTGGCGTGGGTGAAGGAGAACGAGCCTGACACATATAATAATATATACAAAGTGATGTTGCCAGGCGATTATATTGCCATGCGCCTCAGTGGCGTACCCAACACCACGGTGAGCGGGCTCTCGGAGGGCATGTTCTGGGACTTCAAGGAGAACAGCGTGGCTCAGTTCTTGCTCGACTACTATGGCGTTCCCGCCTCTTTTATTCCCGACATCGTTCCCACTTTCTCCGAGCAGAGCGTTGTCTGCGAGGCCGCAGCGCAGGAGCTGGGGCTGAAGGCCGGCACTCCCATCACTTACCGTGGTGGTGACCAGCCCAACAATGCCCTATCGCTCAATGTGTTCGAGCCGGGCGAGATTGCAGCCACAGCAGGCACCAGCGGCGTGGTTTATGGTGTGCTGGGCGAGGTGAACTACGACCCGAAGTCGCGTGTGAACACTTTTGCACACGTGAACCATGCCGCCGACAATACCCGCCTCGGCGTTCTCCTTTGCATCAACGGCACTGGCATCCTCAACGCATGGATGCACCGCAACGTTACCTTCGACATGGGCTATGCCGAGATGAACGACCTGGCCGCGCAGGCTCCCATCGGCAGTGACGGTGTCTGCATCATGCCCTTCGGCAACGGTGCCGAGCGCGTATTGCAGAACAAGGAGCTGGGTTGCTCTATTCACGGTGTCAACTTCAACAAGCACAGCCGTGCCCACCTTGTGCGTGCAGCCCAGGAGGGCATCGTCTTCTCGTTCTGCTATGGCATGGAGATTATGCAGCAGATGGGCATGGACATCAAGAAGATTCATGCCGGCCGTGCCAATATGTTCCTTTCGCCCCTCTTCCGCAACACGCTGGCCGGTGTCAGCGGTGCCACCATCGAGCTTTACGAGACCGACGGCTCCGTGGGTGCTGCCAAGGGCGCAGGCATCGGCGCTGGTATCTACAAGGACCACAACGAGGCCTTCGCCACACTCGAGAAACTGCAGGTCATCGAGCCTTCCGACAATGACAGAAGCGAATATCAGGCTGCGTATGCCCGTTGGAAGGACGCCCTGAACAGCCTTATCTAAACTATTTCTTAATTATAATAAAACAACAATGGCAAAAGAGTATTTCGCCTTTACAGGCAAGATTCCCTTCGAGGGAAAAGAGAGTAAGAACGTGATGGCTTTCCACTATTATGAGCCCGAGCGCGTAGTGATGGGAAAGAAAATGAAGGACTGGCTGAAGTTCGCCATGGCCTGGTGGCACACGCTGGGTGGCGCCTCTGCCGACCAGTTTGGCGGACAGACCCGCAGCTACGAGTGGGACAAGGCTGCTGACGCTGTGCAGCGCGCCAAGGACAAGATGGATGCCGGCTTTGAAATCATGGACAAGCTGGGCATAGAATATTTCTGCTTCCACGACATCGACCTCATCGAGGAGGGAGCCACCGTCGCAGAATATGAGGAGCGCATGAAGGTAATCACCGACTATGCTCTGGAGAAGATGAAGCAGTTCCCCAATATCAAGCTGCTCTGGGGCACCGCCAACGTCTTCGGCAACAAGCGCTATGCCAACGGTGCCAGCACGAACCCCGACTTCGACGTTGTGGCCCGTGCCATCGTTCAGATCAAGAACGCCATCGACGCCACCATCAAGCTTGGCGGCACCAACTATGTGTTCTGGGGTGGCCGTGAGGGCTACATGAGCCTGCTGAACACCGATCAGAAACGCGAGAAGGAGCACATGGCCACCATGCTCACCATGGCCCGTGACTATGCCCGCTCCAAGGGATTCCAGGGCACCTTCCTCATTGAACCGAAGCCTATGGAGCCTTCCAAGCACCAGTACGACGTCGATACAGAAACCGTTATCGGTTTCCTGAAGGCTCATAACTTGGACAAGGACTTCAAGGTGAATATCGAGGTGAACCACGCCACACTGGCTGGCCACACCTTCGAGCATGAACTGGCTTGCGCCGTCGATGCCGGCATGCTGGGCAGCATCGACGCCAATCGTGGCGATGCTCAGAACGGCTGGGACACCGACCAGTTCCCCATCGACAACTTCGAGCTCACTCAGGCCATGATGGAGATTATCCGCAACGGCGGTCTGGGCAACGGTGGCACTAACTTCGATGCCAAGATCCGTCGCAATAGCACCGACCTGGAAGACCTCTTCATTGCCCACATCAGCGGCATGGACGCCATGGCCCGCGCACTGCTCAACGCTGCCGACATTCTGGAGAACAGTGAGCTGCCCCAGATGAAGAAGGAGCGCTACGCCAGCTTCGACGCCGGCATCGGCAAGGACTTCGAGGACGGTAAGCTCACCCTCGAGCAGGTCTATGACTATGGCAAGAAGGTGGAGGAGCCCAAGCAGACCTCTGGCAAGCAGGAGAAGTACGAGACCATCGTCGCCCTCTATGCCAAGTAATCCATTCTTTATAATTTAGAGTTAAGAGTGTAGAGTTTGCTGCCGCTATCCCATTAGGTGAAGGTATGGCGGTAGCAAACTCTACACTCTACACTCTACACTCTACACTCTCAACTCTCAACTCTTAACTCTCAACTTCTCCCCTAATGATATGCGCAACGACCTTCCCCATCCCTTGATAGCCGCCATTCCCTTGGCGGTGCTCATCGTCCTGCTGGCAGTGGTCATCATGCTGTTTGGCAGCGACTCGCTCAGCGGCGGCAGCCAGGTGGCGCTGCTGATGAGCCTGGCTGTGTGCGTGTTTATCTCGATGGTGTTCTACCGTGTGCCGTGGAAAGCCTTTGAGCAGCAGATGACGAGAACGCTTGGCGGCGTTGCCGTGACGGTGCTCATCCTCCTGGCTGTCGGCATGTTGTCGGGCTCTTGGATGGTGAGCGGCATTGTGCCTACGCTTATTTATTATGGTGTACAGCTGCTCTCGCCCCAGTTCTTCCTCGTCAGTGCCTGCATCATCTGTGCCCTTGTGTCGCTGCTGTCGGGCAGCTCTTGGACCACCGTCGCCACCATAGGCGTTGCCTTACTGGGCATCAGTCATGCTCTCGACATCAGCGAGGCGTGGGCGGCAGGTGCCATTATCTCCGGTGCCTATTTCGGCGACAAGATGTCACCGCTGAGCGACACTACCATCCTCGCCTCGTCCTCCACCGGCGTCGACCTTTTCACGCACATCCGCTACATGATGTACACCACCGTGCCCGCCTTCGTCCTCACCCTCATCATCTTCTTTATCGCAGGGCTGGGACAGGCTGCTGACAACGCGGTGCATGTGAGCCAGTACACCGAAGGTCTCGCGGCCACCTATCACATCTCTCTTTGGACGCTGCTTGTGCCCGTGCTCACGGCGGTGCTCATAGCCCGTCGCGTGCCGTCGCTCATTGTCCTCTTCCTCTCAGCCCTCATGGCCGGTGTGACGGCTCTCATCCTCCAGCCCCACCTCCTCACACAGATAGCAGCCGACGCCTCGCTGGCTCCGGCGGCAGCATTGGCCAAGGGGTTGACCGTCACCTATTATGGTGCCACCGCTGTACAGACCGGCAGCGCCGAGCTGAACGAGCTGGTGTCCACCGGCGGCATGGCTGGTATGCTCAACACCATCTGGCTCATCATCTGTGCCATGTGCTTTGGCGCCGCGATGGTGGCCGGCGGCATGATTGAGAGCATCACGCGCGTTGTCATCAGCCGGGTGCGCAGCCGTGGTGGTCTAGTGGCGTCGACGGCGGGCACGGGGCTCTTCCTCAATGTCACCACCGGCGACCAGTTTATCAGCATTGTGCTCACCGCCAACATGTTTCAGAGCGTCTACAGTCATCAGGGCTACGAGCCTCGACTGCTGAGCCGCACAGCCGAAGACTCTGCCACCGTCACCTCTGTGCTTGTGCCTTGGAACACCTGCGGCTTGACCCAGAGCACTGTTCTCGGCGTGCCCACCGTGGTCTATCTGCCCTATTGCTTCTTCAATATCCTCAGCCCCCTGATGACCATTGTCGTTGCCCTCTTAGGATGGAAGATTTATCGGAGACGTGGCATAGAAGAGACAGTCTGAAGGCTTCGGACGAGGAGTCCGAAATGTAAAGTATTCAAGTTTCGCATTCGCTCCGCTCGGCCTTGCCGCTTCGCTCTGCGAAGAACTTTCAGGAGTTAAAGGAGTTAAAGGAGTTAAAGACAAATGACTCTCCATAATAAAGCCTTTGTCTCTGGGTTGAAATACATAGCAAAGCTATTGTCTTTAACTCCTTTAACTCCTTTAACTCCT
>JAEEPZ010000240.1 GCA_016285055.1 Prevotella sp. | reverse complement strand
ACATCAATATCGCCTTCGTAGAAAGCCTGGAGCAGAAGGAAGTGGTGGGTCAGGAGAACATCGCCCTGCCCGTCACCGTTGATGGCAAGGACATCGAGATTGATCTGGCTAAGGCTGCCACAGCACTCGAGGTCACCGTCGACGACCTGCTCGACGCCAACAACTACTATCTGCGCGGCATGAAGAACGGCGTCTATGGCGACCCGCAGAACACTGACAACGGACTGGCCTTTGCCACCGACGGCAGCTACGACGGCTACGGCAGCATCTACTTCACCATTGAGAAGGACGGCGACAAGGTGGTCATCAAGATCGGCTCCAACGACGAGGTGGCTGCCGACTACAGCGCCGACGGGCAGTTCTGCTTCGAGGTAGGCACCAAGCAGTACGTCTACTACGTGAAGTTCGTCTCAGAGGCTAAGTACGAGGAGATGCTCAACGGCATCACCGACACTCGCTGCGCATCACCCGCCGCCCAGCGTTACTACGACCTGCAGGGACGTGAGGTGAAGACCCTCCAGCGTGGCATCTACATTGTCAATGGCAAGAAAATCATGAAGTAAAGGGTAATAAAGAGAATAAAGAAAATGGTGAAAGCACATTGCTGGCAGTGTTCAGCGATGTGCTTTTTTTCTGTTTGGTCTTCTCAGGCAAGGCGACGGGGGCTGTCCTAAATTGTTTCGACCTGTACGAATGAATTGACGACATAGTCACGGCGCTAATGAAGTCATTTTTGTTCCGCTAAGCGGACTTAGAAAAAACCAAAGAGGTCTTCATATGGCCTTCGGCCACACGAAGACCTCTTTGGTTTTTATTTGTTTTTGAAAGACGCGAAACGTATCAGCTCACATTTTTGACACACCCTCAAAAGCAGATGGTAATATTAGCCCTGAAAGGGCGACAGAATACAGGCAGGGGCAACGCCCCTGTAAACAGTTGGCCACCAACAAATGAAGCCCCTACGGGGCGACGGATTATTCTGCCGCCCCGTCGGGGCTTGTTGTTGTGCTGCGCTATACAGGGGCGTTGCCCCTGCCTGTAATCCTCCGTCCCTTCAGGGCTACTCCCCCCGAGATGTGTATAAAGAATAGTAAAAAAACCGCGGCCTGCGGGCTTTTTTATTGAAGGCTTTTCTGTTGATAATACCAACAGTCAACCTTTCCGATACTCCTTCGGACTCATGCCCTTCAGGCGCGAGAAGAACTTGCTGAACGAGGGAGGGTCGGCAAAATGGAGATGGTCGGCTATCTGGGTGATGCTCAGTTCGGAGATTTGCAACAGAAACGTTGCTTCCATGAGGAGCATCTGGTTGATGTAGTCGATGACAGTGCGCCCCGTGACCTGACGGACTACGCGGGAGAGATAGACGGGAGAGATGTGGAGCTGGTCGGCATAGAAGGCGATGTCGTGGTGTTCGGCATAATGACGAGGCAGCAGACGGATGAAGCCGATGAAGATTTCCTCCACACGCTGGGGTGTCTGGCGGTGAACGATGGCACGGTTCTGAGCATTCTGCAGGTCAAGCAGGAATATGGAATAGAGCATGCGCAACACTTCACCTTTATAGATATGGTCGGAATGAAGATAGCCGATGATCTCACGCATTTTCGTGATGAGATGTTGAGCACCGTCTGCGGCCAGTGTCTGTTTCGGCTCATGCAACTGTACGATGGGCAGGTAGGCCAGATGTACGAGGTCGCGGACGGATGGTGCCTCGATGGTGACATGTTCATCGGCCATCAGACAGTAGCCGTGAAAGTCGTCGGAAGTGGCGATGACGGTGACTGGGAGGCCTGGCGAATAGACGTACAGGTCGTTGGGGTGAAGCGCCAGTTCTCTCCCGTTGTAATGAATCGTCATCCACCCTTTGTCAACCACCATAAAGGCGAAGCAGGACACAAATCCATGCTGCAAGTTGGTACGGAGGATTTTCGCTGCATTTGTCTCAAAGCAGTACATCCCTCATCCCAGCCTTTTGCGGGCAAATCGTCGCCAATAAATATAGGCAGATATTCATTCAGTGTGTACACCTATGTAATTTACGATTTCTTTTTGTGGGGGCAAAGGTACTTAAAGTTGTATCGCTACGAAATAGTTTTATCTCGCCTATCATATTCATTATTTCCTTCTTGCAGTATCTCATCCGCAATATATCTGTCGCTCATCGCCTGTAAACCCCGTGAAGGGTCGGCGAAGAATGTGTAGGTGCGCGAGTTGTAGAAGCGGTCGAGGGCTTCTTCCTCGCTGATATTCAGTTCTTGTGCAAGTATCAGGACAATGCGGCTCTGTTTGCGCCAGCGGACGGAATCTCTCATAGGGCTTCGGGGGTTAGTGCCACAGCCTCGACAAAACGGAGGCAGCGGTCGATGACGGACTGGTTGATGATGCAGAGCTGATGGTTCACGGGCTTGTAGCGTAGCTGACCGAGGGCTTGATCGGCAGAGATGATGCCCATGGTGTAGTCCTCCACGGTGTCGATGACATTGTCGTTGGCCACGCCGCCCTCCACGATGTCGTACTGCTGCCAGAGGTCTTCTCCGGCGCGACAAGCCACCACGTAGTCGAGCCATTCCAAGTTGTATTCCTCGAAACGCAGCCAACGGTTCTGGCTGGCAAGAGCCTCGTCGAAGTGATAAACGTTGAGCTGAGGGATGCCGTTGCGCGTCTTGCGCTCGGTGACCAGCTGTGCCCACCGCTCGGCCTGCGGGCGCAGCAAGGTGAGGTAGAAGCCCAGCCCGAAGTCGAGGTTGCGACGGCCACGGAATGCCTGGGGCTGGCTGACTGCGGCGTATGAGCCGTGAAAGAGTGTCATCATGGCTGTGCCTCCCA